>CALGAA010000034.1 GCA_937952445.1 uncultured Bacteroidota bacterium
AGCAGGATAAGTTGGTTTTTGTGGCCACGGATGCACACAAACTGGTCAAATACACCTTTTTCGACGTCCGCTCAGAAGTGGAAGGTTCGATCATTATACCTAAAAAATCCCTCGCGCTGGTCAATCTGGCGCTGGAAGGAAATGGAACCGCGCAGTTGAATTTCAGTTCTTCCCACGTATTTATTCAATCGGGAAATACCGAAATCGCCTGCCGACTGATCGATGCGACCTTCCCCAATTACAATGGGGTGATTCCGACTAACAACCACAATATTCTGACGATTCAACGGAAAGCTCTACTCAATTCACTCAAGCGAATTTCGATTTATGCCAATAAGTCGACTAACCAAATTGTACTGGATCTTCAGAAGGACAAAATTGAAATTCAAGCCCAGGACCTGGACTATTCCAACGAAGCCCACGAAACGCTGCCGTGCCAGTACTCAGGCGATGAAATGCAAATCGCCTACAATTCCAAGTTTTTGATCGAAATGCTCGGCGTCCTGGATTCGGATGACGTTATGTTTGAAATGTCAACGCCCAACCGCGCCTCGCTGCTTCTCCCCTCATCGACCGCGGAAGACGAAGACCTTTTGATGTTGGTCATGCCGGTGATGGTGAAGCAGAACGCATGAAAATAGGTTTGTTCTTTGGTTCATTCAATCCGGTCCATACCGGACATATGATTATTGCCAATCACGTAGCGCAATGGTCAGACCTCGATCAGGTTTGGATGGTTGTTACACCTCAGAATCCTTTTAAAAAACGGTCCAACCTCGCCAGCGATTACGACCGGTTGCACATGGTCTTCCTGGCCATCGGCGACAATCCGATGCTACGTCCCTCTGACATTGAATTTTCACTGCCCAAACCGTCGTACACAGTGGATACCCTGGCTCATCTGACCGATAAATATCCCCACCATACGTTTACCTTGATTATGGGCGGGGATAATCTGGCCAGCCTGCACAAATGGAAAAACTATGAGGTCATCCTGCAAAACCATGAAATTCTGGTTTATAAGCGTCCCGACTACGATTTGGGAGACTTGCAATACCATGCGCGGATAACCGTGGTAGAGGCTCCGCTAATGGAAATTTCCTCCTCTTTCATCCGCGAATCGATTCAACAAGATAAATCGGTTCAGTACCTTGTCCCCGATGAGGTATGGAAGTATCTGGATGCTAATCCCATTTATTGAACCAATTAAAATTATTACCCAATTTCCTGCCCGATAAGGATGTTATTGGTAAACAACTAGAGCGATAGAGGTGTTGTAACTCGTACAGTAAGGTTCGTGTTCGGTCGACTTTCCGGTGATTCAGGGGGGGATCGTTTTTTCCATACCTGGGTACGTATAAATAAGAGCATCCTGGAAATTGAAGTCCTCAGGAGAATAGAATTATATGGGACAAAACATTTATTATATATCAATCAAATCGGATGGTATTCACATAGGTTCCATCTCTTGGCAAATTTTCAGACATCTATTGATCTGTACAATTTTTCCAATCGAAAAGAAAATTATAAAATCGTTCTGAACCTAAACCCGACTACTTCGAAACAGAGTAGGGATTCAAGCACCTCGCAGGAGATAGTCGAATAAAACTATTACTTTTGCAGCAAAATTATATATATGAGATTTCTTTTTTCAAGAAGTAAAAAGAAAGCACAAACATCCATGGCGCATGATTTTGTGCCTGCCCGAATTAGCCACATTAATCGGGAAACGAAGGATAGCATTTCGATTGAATTTGATATATCGGATGAATACCTCGAAAATGTGACGGTACAGGCAGGTCAGTATTTGACCTTGAAAACGGTGATAGATGGGGAAGAGGTCCAAAGACCGTATTCACTCTGTTCTGCCCCTCATGAGAACACATGGCGGGTAGCGATCAAGAAAGCTGAGAACGGGCTTTTCAGTACTTATGCAAACACCCAATTCAACGAAGGTGATGAAATAGAAGTCAGAGGACCGGAGGGAAATTTTACGCTCGAATTGGACCCCCAAAACCAAAAAAAGTATGGATTTTTTGCAGCGGGAAGTGGAATAACGCCCGTCATTTCGTTGATTAAGTCCATTTTGCATGAAGAACCCTCGAGTTCGATCGTGTTGTTTTTCGGCAATAAGACATTTTCCTCAATTATTTTTTACAAGGAACTGCAACAACTCAAAAACAACCATGCAGATCGCTTTCAAATACATTATTTTTTCACCGAAGAAAAAATGAATGATGAAATGTACTGCGGGAGACTGGATGTATCCAAATGTCAGATCCTTTCTCAAAAAATGATTTTACAAATCGACGATACGGACGAATTCCTGCTTTGCGGACCCGAACGCATGATTTTTGATCTTTCCGATATGCTCAAAGAACATGGTGTCGCCAAAAATCGAATCCACTTCGAATTGTTTGAAAGCAGTGCGGGGAATATACTCAAGCATCGGGAACCCAGTGAGCACACGGCTGACGAAGACATGAGCGAAGTAACCATCACGCTGGATGGGGAAGACCACATCCTGCAAGTACCTTACGACGACCAACCGATTTTGGAATACGTCCTGGATGCTGGATACCCGGCTCCATTCTCTTGTCTTGGCGGTGTTTGTTGCAGTTGCCGGGCCAAACTTCTGGAAGGTGAGGTAGAAATGATGGCCAATTTTGCCCTCGAAGACGACGAAGTGGAAGAAGGGTATCGGTTGACATGCCAGTCGCTGCCACGAAGCCCGAAAATCCATCTGGATTATGATCAGTGATAAAATAGCAGCGTAAAAGGATACCAAATTAATCGTCGTCGGGGGTCAAAGCCTCAGTGATTACCCGATAAGTGGGTCAGGGAAAATTTATCGCGATCCTCCAAAAACCGATACTTGTGACGAATCTGATTCAGCTCGTTTCGGTCCAATTCAGCATACACGATTCCGGCCCTTTCTTCCAAAAAGGCTATTTGAATTCCCAGTGCATCGAAAATAGCGCTATGCCCGTTATAATGGATGTGATTACCGTCTTCACCCACCCGGTTGACTCCTATTGTATAACACATATTTTCGATGGATCGAGCCGGCAACAAGGTATCCCAGGCTTTGATCCTACTCTCCGGCCAATTGGCTACATAAATCAATGCATCGAATGCTTCTGTATTTCGTGACCAGACCGGAAAACGGAGGTCGTAACAAATCATCGGGCAGATCTTCCACCCTCGAAAATTCACGATCAATCTCGTTGTTCCAGCCGCAAACACCTTGTGTTCCCCTGCGTACGAAAACGTGTGACGCTTATCATACACTTCATATTTCCCATTCGGGAAAACAAAGTAGAGCCGGTTATAATATCGATTGTTCTCTTCAATGATCACGCTGCCTGTGAGGGCAAAATCCCCTTTTTGGGTTTGTTCCCTCATCCATTCCAGAATTTCTCCTTCGGGTCCATCGGCGTTGGCTTTTGCATTCATCGTAAATCCTGATGTGAACATTTCAGGTAAGACAATCAGGTCGACCGCATGAAGATCGTGCGATTTCAGTTTTTCTTCGATATAGTTCAGATTTTTCATCCGCGATTCCCAATGCAATGGGATTTGAAGGGCTGCGACACGAAAGTGCTGATGTTCATTCATTTCGATTTCTTATTTTAACTCCTGTGAATTAACGTATAGCATTTGTGATTTACTCAATATAAAAATTTGAGGATCATTCCAGAATATTTTGATCGGGTCCCGGGAATTTCTTTTTGTTCTCCAGGTCAATGGTAAGATTAAGCGAAATTGCCTAAGAATATGCCTTATTTACCCATTTTTTCACATCTGGTCAGCTGAAGGTTTATCGACGGAAGATAATACCTGCCAAGAGAAGTTTCCAATACATAGGATATCTAATGTGGAAAATTAGAAATGATTTATTATCTTTAGTACTCATAAATGTTCCTCGAATTGTGCCTTTCAAAGAATCCTACATTAAAAACCCGGAAAGCTCACTGAAGCGGAAAATTCGGAAAAGGGTTCGGAATCAGAGTGCTTTTCTCAAACATACGATCGTTTATTTTACCCTGTTTTCAATATTTATCGTTGCGGCGTTTATTATCAGAGACCGGGAATTCGTTCTGCCGTTCCTGTTGATGTTTAGTATGTGGATGATCGGATTGATTTTTCACTGGCTGTCAGCATTTGTATTCAATCGGATAGATTCCTGGGAGGAAGCACAGTACCAAAAGCGAATTATAGAATTGAATCTTCAGGATGATTCGGAGGATATGGAGAAAACTCTTGATCTGAAACCTTACGATAAGCCTTCCACCAGATCAGAAAGCAGATGGGATGAGGAGGACTTTGTATAAGTTATCACATGAGTGTATCCACCGGATTTAGGTCATTTATTCAAAAAATTTCCATTTGTTCGGCATGAAGTAAACGGAAACTTTTTCTATGCAGGTGACAAGCGCCGTTGGTTACGATGCCCTGTCTATGTTCGGCAGTCGGATAACCCTTATTCCGCTCCCACCCGTAAATGGGATATTTGAAATGTTGTTCCTTCATATATTCATCGCGGTAGGTTTTTGCCAGGATCGAAGCTGCAGCGATCGATAGATACCGGCCATCCCCTTTAATCACGCATTCGTGAGGGACGTTTTTGTAGGGGTAAAATTGGTTGCCATCGACGATCAGCAATTCGGGGGTCAAGCTCAAATTGTCAATCGCCACGTGCATAGCTTCGATCGAACTCCGAAGGATATTAATCAGATCAATGCGCTCGGGAAAAACGAAAGCCACCGCAAAAGAGAGCGATTCTATTTCTATTTTTCTTCTCAAATAGTCGCGCCGCGCTTCGGTAATTTGTTTGGAATCGTTGAGCTCAGAATCCATAAAGCCAGGCGGCAATACAACTGCAGCTGCAACCACCGGACCAGCCAGACATCCCCGACCTGCCTCGTCCAGTCCGGCAATCAATCGTTGCTTTCTCAAAGGATGTTCGATCGGTGTCATGAAAACGAAGATATCAATCCCTCGAATAAAAATGCAGAGATTGCATATATTTGTAAAGATTGAAATCATTTCTATGAATTACCAGCCCAGGCTTTCTCTGTTCCCCAGCTGTTTTCGGAGGTTGGAATCAGAAATTATCGGGGTGATTTGCTCCACATTATTTGCCTTTTCCGATTGTAAAATAAAAAGCCCGAATTCAATCCCATCAACAGTAGGGAAAATGGTGGTTATCCCATTGTTGTTAAACTCCAACTTGATCAGTCAAAGGACAAAAAATGAATCCAGCTACTTTTTTGCGGACTTTTCGTGTACGAAAAATATAGAGCGTATTTATTTGCCTCCAGTGTCCCATGTCCATGGGCCCGGATCCCAAAAACCAAGTATAAAGAGAAATAAAAAGTATTTGAAATTTGCAGGGATGCAAGAGAGTTAAAACGCACAATCCATATTGAAATAACCATCCAACTTCATTCATGAAATTAAAAAACGTATTTAAAAACAATGAACAATGGATCCGGGATAAACTCGCCCTGGATCCTGACTTCTTCAAGAATCACGGAAAGGAACAAAACCCCGACTTATTGTATATAGGTTGTTCAGATAGCCGTGTCACCGCTGAGGAGTTAATGGGTTTGGGGCGAGGAGAAGTGTTCGTGCACCGGAACATTGCCAACATGGTAATCAGCATTGACCTGAGCGCCATGTCGGTCATCAATTATGCCGTAGACCAACTCAATGTAAAACATGCCATCGTTTGTGGTCACTATTCGTGTGGTGGGGTAAAAGCCGCCATGCAATCTGCTGATTTGGGGATACTCAATCCCTGGTTGCGGAATATACGCGATGTATACCGGCTTCATGCGGCCGAATTGAATCAGATACAGGATGAAAAGCAACGGTATGATCGCCTGGTAGAACTCAACGTGCAAGAGCAATGCGTCAACCTTATCAAAACCGCAGTGGTTCAGAAAGCCATCCGAAACCGGGGTTTAAAAGTACATGGATGGGTATTTGATATTCACACTGGCAAACTGATCGACCTGAAAATTAATTTTGAGGCCATTCTCGGGAATATCATGGAAATATATAAACTGGATTAAACTAAGGACAATGAAAAAGCCCGCTTACATGGTAAACGGGCTTTTCCCAAATTTCGTTCTATAGCTATACCGGGCTATGTCGCCGGGCTCGTGGTTTCCTTAAAATCCTTACCATCCCAGCAGCCCAACCATTCCACGTCTTTTCCTACTTTGATATAGTTCTTAAAAGCATTAACCGCCGCCTTCTTCTCCTTGCGATAAATGGTTATCATTTGGTGACCACTCTTTACATTGAAATAATAATTTCCTTCACCCATGGTGTAGCTCTTTTTCCGTCTCATTATCTGTTTATTTATAATAAAATTTAAAGTGCGATAATATACGGATTTATATTTGAAATGCCAAATATTCGATAATGATTTTAGTAGTCATACGTATAATCAATCATACTGCATGACCATAAGGCACTTCTTTGGAGTTCAGCGTATTGGATCCAAACGGACCGAATACATTGGGATCGTCGGCTTTTTATTGATTTTGCAATTTATTGCCCTGACAATAAATTTCCGCGGAGTTTGAAAACACGAGTAGACCCTAATTATAATATTTCGTGTTCAAATGGTATGTGGTGAAAAATACGGGCTAAATTCTATTCTGATAGCAATAAGAATTATATTTTACCCATGGGC
>CALGAA010000035.1 GCA_937952445.1 uncultured Bacteroidota bacterium
CAAGCCTGCATGGGCCTTTCTGACCAGAACTGATTTGGTGAGTCGAGGGGATTGTTTTAAATTTGCCGTGGTGGGAAACCTTTTATAAAACAGACTGTTGGACAACATACAAAACAGTCATCTAAAGAAATTTTCAACATGGAAACTCAAGCGAAAACCAAAAATCCTGTATTACTATATACCGAACGGACCCCAAACCCGGAGGCGCTGAAATTTGTAACGAATAATATGCTCTATAGGGGCACAGCAGATTTTCAGGAAGAGGAACTGGCAAAAGAATATTCGCCTTTGGCTACAGAAATCTTTGAGTTTCCATTTGTTAAAGGAGTCTATATTTCCAATAATTTTGTCACCGTCACCAAAGAGCTCAATTACAGCTGGGAAGACATCATGCTCCAGGTGAAAGCCTTTATCAAATCGTATATTGAAGAAGGTAAACCCATCGTTAACGAAGCATTTGACGCCTACGTTGAGGAACAGGAAGCAGCCAAACGGGAAAAACAAGCGATGGAGTATTCAGGCGACGAAGGGGAAATCGTGGTCAGAATCAAGGAATTGATCGATACGTATGTAAAACCAGCCGTTGCAGGAGACGGTGGAAACATCGAATTCGAAGCTTACGAAGATGGTGTCGTCTCGGTTTTACTTCAGGGTGCCTGCAGTGGATGTCCATCATCACTGATCACCCTCAAAGCGGGAATCGAAGGAATGCTCAAACGAATGATCCCGGAAGTGAAAGCCGTGGAAGCACACATGGGTTAAGCCATGGAACTCCCATTCGGAAAAGAAAAAGAAAATCAAATTATCGCCATTGGCAGGCGGGCTGCATCGTTCATTCGCAACCATTTTGATCGAAAAGATTTTGAGGAAGAAACGAAAGATTTCGACAATAGTCTCGTCTCTTTTGTGGATCGTGAAGCGGAGCACATCATAACAGATGGTCTGAACGCCCTTTTTCCTAACTATGGATTTATCACTGAAGAAGATACGGTTACCCAGGAAGATGACCGCGAATTTTACTGGATCATCGATCCGCTCGACGGCACTACCAATTTCCTCCATGGCCTGGAAATTTTTTCAGTTAGTATTGCTTTGGCCACATCCGACCATCAGTTGATTTGGGGATTGGTGATCGACGTGATGAAAGACGATGAATATCACGCGGCCAAAAACCAGGGAGCCTGGAAAAATGGCCATCAACTCAAACTGGAACCCACCCCGCTTAAAAAATCGTTGATAGCGACCGGATTTCCTTATTACCGATTCGAGCACAAGGACAAATACCTGCGTCATTTTGAAGCGTTTATGGGAGCATGCCGGGGTATGCGTCGCTGTGGATCCGCCGCAATAGATCTCGTTCATGTTGCCGAAGGGGTGTATGGTGGATTCTATGAATTCGATCTCCATCTCTGGGATGTAGCTGCAGGAGCTTTGATCATCCAGGAGGCAGGAGGCATCATTACCGATTTTCAGGGTGATACAGAGCGATGGAAGACATCCGGTCATATCGTCGCTGGTGAAAAGAAATGCCATGAGCAAATGATGGAACTAATTAAAACCTCTGCGTTAGCCTAATCACCTTTTACTTAAAAGAGTATCCTCTGTGCTTTTCCTGCATATCTTAAACGCCATCATTTTTGACCTACCACAATGACGTCAGCAAATTGCTTTCGTTGCTTCACATGATAATCCACCTGGGAAAATCCTGCCGATTTAAAAAAGGCCGTAATTTCATCCAGGGTGTAAAGGTTCTTGAATATATCGCGGTTTTTCAGGATTGGTCCGAGCCTCAACATATCCTCACGAACCCGCATGCCACAATAAAAACACCCGCCGGTTTTGAGCGTCCGGAATACTTCCCCGATGTCAGACCCGGGGTCGGGCCAGAAGTAAATCGTATTGGCGGTAAATATCCGATCGAAATATTCATCCTCAGCAGGTATATCTTCAACCGATGCTTTTAGCAATTTCACTTTCCCTGATTGGATGAAGTCCTGATTCCGTTTACGAGCCTGTTCAATCATCACATCGGAAATATCAATGCCGGTTATTGTTCCTTCGTGAAGCCGGGGCGCCATCTTTGAAATCAGCCGTCCGTTTCCAAATCCGATTTCGAGAACGTGATAGCCGGGTTTTAGATCCATTAATTCCAGCCCCATATCCTCCAGGGGACCGTTGGATTTGTTCAACGACTTCCCTACAAAGAGCCGGCCGATCAGTCCGGATGGTTTTCGAAGCTGCCGGGCGATAAAAGTGTCGAGTCGCATATTTACTTATTTTAATGAAATATAAGAAACAGACAGGAACTAAGGGCAATAATTCAGGATCAATCTTCAACGAAACAATATCCTTATATTATGGAAATGTTGGTCGCGTCCGTTTCGGTTCACTTTCGGCGTGCCATTTGTACGGGGTGGATACTCGCCATATGGCATCCTTTGTACACCAGCCGAATTCCTTTCGATCTCTCAACAATTCGATACCTACTTCAAATAATTTATTCTTTATTTCGACTTCAACATTTTTTATCCTAAATTATGCCGGTATATAAATTTTAAGAGAACCATCAAATTCATATTATGGAAAATCACAAAAATATTCGAAAACCCCGCCGGGAATTTGTTAAACAAAGTGCGGCTGCTATGGCTGGTCTTTATATCGTTCCCCGGTCTGTATTGGGTGGACGGGGGTACACGGCTCCAAGCGATAAGCTCAACATTGCCGGCATAGGGGCAGGGGGTAAAGGTCGAAGCGATATCGCCAGTTCGTACGAATCTGGAAACGCAGAAATCGTAGCGCTGTGCGATGTGGATGACCGGCAATCCAAAGCCAGCAGAGAGCGCTTTCCGAAAGCGAAATATTATAAGGATTATCGGGTGATGCTCGACGAAATGGGCGATTCGATTGATGCGGTAACCGTATCCACGCCGGATCACAACCATGCCGTTCAAGCCATGGCTGCAATGCAATTGGGCAAACACGTTTTCGTCCAGAAACCGTTGACCCATGATATTTACGAAGCCCGAATGCTCACAGAGGCGGCTGAAAAGCATCAGGTGGTTACTCAAATGGGCAATCAGGGATCGTCCGGTGATGGAGTCCGGCAAATGATCGAATGGTACAACGCCGGTCTCATTGGTGAAGCTCATACCGTTTATTGCTGGACCAACCGACCAGTCTGGCCCCAGGGTATCCCCTGGCCGGAGAAAAATCCACCGGTTCCGGAAGAACTCGATTGGGATTTGTGGCTAGGTACTGCCCCATACAAAGATTACGTGGACAACGTGGTCCCTTTCAACTGGAGAGGATGGTGGGACTACGGGACAGGAGCATTGGGTGATATGGCCTGTCACATCATGGAACCACCTTTCCGTGTTCTGGGTCTGGGATACCCCAGTTCGGCCGAATGCAGCGTCGCAACTAGATACGTGGAAAATTGGGGGCAGGCTTATTACCCCGAAAGCGGACCGATAGCTTCCCACATCACGCTCCGGTTTGAAGAAGACTCCAATGGTAATGAGATTGAATTTCACTGGATGGATGGTGGGATTCAGCCTTCACGTCCGGTCGAACTGGGTCCAGATGAAATCATGGGCGATGGTGGGAACGGGGTGATTATCGAGGGTAGCCGGGGCAAAATGATGTGTTCCACTTATGGTCGAAATCCGAGATTACTACCCACGTCCCTCACCGATGCAGTGAATATTCCGCAGACCGAACCACGTGTGGAAGGAGGATCCGGCGGCCATCAGGCCCAGTGGGTTAACGCTTGCATCGCCGGTCGGGATAGCAAGGAATTTAAGGAACTGAGTTCACCTTTTAGCATCGCAGGTCCCTTAACCGAGTCGGTTTTGATGGGAAATCTTGCCATCCGAAGCTATGATTATCGGGAGCCCAAATCCAACGGCGAAGGGTATAATTACCCGGGAAGACACAAAATCCTGCTTTGGGATGGTCCGAATATGAAAATTACCAATTTCGACCCGGCGAATGAATTCGTTAAACGGGAATATCGCGATGGTTGGAGTTTGGGGGTGTAATATTACCCCGTCGGGACGATTCACCAGGAAAGCCATCCTGGTTTTCATCGCCTTATTGGTGTTTCAAAACGTCCTGCAGGGTCAGGACAGCTCAGGGTTAAACTTTACCATGCAGGATGTTTTGGCACACAACGACTATCAAAAAGACGAACCCTTTCATCATGCCTACCAACATCGGGTAGGGATTATGGAAGCAGATCTGTATTACGACCAGAATCAGGTATGGGTAGCCCACGATCCATCTGAGCTGGGCTTCAAACGAAAGCTGGAAACGCTTTATCTACAGCCTCTTCGTGAAAAAATTGCCCGGTTTGGCAAGCCCTACCCGGAGGAAAACCATTCCCTCGTTCTCATGCTGGACATCAAAAACGAATCGGACCGGATCATGTCCTGGATCATTTCGCTTCTTGATGAATATCCGGATATTTTCGGCGAAGAAAACCGAACACCACCCCACGTTTACCTGGTTATAAGTGGAGATCGACCTACCCCGGATACCTGGGCATCGCTACCTGCCAGCATCAAAATCGATGGCCGGCTGACAGATCAAATACCACGGGAATTGCGTGATCGAATACATATGGTTAGCAGCTCGTTCCAAAGCGTAATACCCGGTCACTTCGATCGAAAAACGGGTTTATCGAACGACCAGATGGTGGCGATTCAAAAAACGATCAGGTCAGTCCACGATCAAAACCTTAAAATTCGATTTTGGGGCGTACCGGATGAATATTCATATTGGAAACTTCAAGATGAATGGGGTATTGATATTGTAGGATGCGATCATCTCGATGAGTTAGCCTCACATCTGGATTAGTGCAACGGGAATTACCTTTGTAATATGTATTTCAAAAGTACAATGCGGAACAATCCTACTTCTGGTCATTATCAGGGGTGTAACCGCATGGTGGTAAGTTATCGGAATGAAGATGACCGGATTTGTAACCGCACTTTACTCAACGTAGGATTTAGTGATGCCACCCAGGGAAAAAACACATTCGATAAACCCATTGCATTTTGTAAATACAGCAAACAAATAGAGTAGTTACAAGCGTTCTGTCACATCCTTCAAAAGAGGCATTACCCCTTTATAAAAAGATATCCGTAGTACACAAATTGACACTCAAAAAAAATGAAACCTACACTACTGAATAATCTCCGCCTACTAAGCTGCAAAATGGGTTAAGTTCGTGATATTTATGGCAACGTGAGGGCCGCA
>CALGAA010000036.1 GCA_937952445.1 uncultured Bacteroidota bacterium
AGGTGAACAATGTCCGGAACAATAGACGAGAATTGATCGCTCCAGTCACCGAAACGAACCAGGGAGAGCTTTTTGGTTAGGATACGCTGAATACTTAATAGGGTCTACACTCATAAACTAATTCCTGCAGTTCTGCGAATTTACCTGAGATATCTCCACATTTAATGTTACTGCTCATTCCCAAAATTATCTCAAATTGTGATAAGTGTATAGTAGGAAAAGAGCAGAATGCATCTGTGTGGTTTTATTGCGTTTGGAGTTGAGTCGGGATGTTGGGGGCTGGGTTTGATATTGGTTGGAAATATTTTGATGGTTTGGGTTTTAGTGGCGGGTGCGAAGTCTTGCCAGGGGGGTGGAATGTCGGGTTTGTTGGTCATATTCACATGTAACGAAGACGATTCCTTAAAATAAAAAACCCTGTCAGCGAAGCACTGACAGGGTCGAAGCGGAGGAGGAGGGATTCGAACCCCCGGTACCCGCAAAGGTACGTCGGTTTTCAAGACCGGTGCAATAAACCAGACTCTGCCACTCCTCCACAGATTGGAGACGCAAAGTTAAAATCTATTTTTTAATTTCAAAATACTCTGACGAAATAAAATCTTCCTCAATAAATTCAAAGCCCTGACGACCGTTAATAAGATGAGAAGCGGTGTGCCGATAGTGAGCCTGAGAAATGGATGTGGGCATGTTGTGTGCTTTCCGCTACTATGCAAACAAATAACGATGTATTTGACCACCAAACGTTGGAATCCCAATGTACTTTCATAACTTCATGATGGGGCACTATGATTTCCCGATGAATGGATCACCCAATGAAGTTTTATATGCTATTTCGATATGTTTTCCTTATTGCGTCCTTCCTTGTTGGGGCGGCTTCGTCCACCTGGGCACAGGAGTCGACGAAATGGTATAAACTGGATGGTTCCCCGTACGAATCTGCTTTATCCGGAGGATTTCAAGCCCCCCAATTTTCTGAATTTGATTTGGACCAGGATGGCATCGATGAATTAATCACCTTTGACCGGTATTCCGGAATCATCCAAATATGGCAATGGGACGGAGTAGGAGCGAATTATACGTTAAACCCCAATATAAATGTTGAATGGCCCATCGTCCATTCGTGGATGCTGGTGCGGGATTTCAACAATGATGGGATTCCCGATATATTTACCCAGGGCTTGCACGGTATCGCTGTCTTCGAGGGGAAGCAGGTTGGGAATAAAATTGTCTTTGAACCATTGTCCGGGTCGTCATTTATTGATGATTCTTTGATTTTTCACAACCGATCGGGTGGGACAACGAATATTTACCATGCTGTAACCGATATCCCAATCATAGAGGACATCGACGGAGATGGTGATCTGGATATTCTGACCTTTGAAATATCCGGTACTTATTTGTATTTCTACGAGAACCGGGCGGACGAAACAGGGCAATTGCTGGATTATGTGCTTCAGCACAACTGCTGGGGATATTTTGCGGAGAATCTGTTTTCCGAAGAAATAAATTTATCTGAGTCTGACTCTGGATGTCCTCCGCCGTTTACGGTTCGGCACGCTGGTTCGACTTCTTGCTTTGTGGACTACGATCACGATGGCGTCATGGATTTATTGCTCGGGGATGTCGGTTCGGAGTATATCAAAGTGTTGCTCAATTCAGGTTCAAACCCTACCGGTTTTATCGAAGATATCATCCATGAGTTTCCTCACAAGGGGCCTATCGCGGATTTGCCATATTTTCCGGCGGCTTATCGGATTGATGCCGATAAGGATTCTGTCCCCGATGTGATTATAGCGGGAAATGAATTTCCAATGTCGGATTCTCAGGGTGTGTGGTGGTATAGGGGAACAGGTAACGCTGAAAACCCCTTTACACTGGAGACCCGACATTGGTTAACCTCCGGTCACATTGATCTGGGGCATTATTCTTCTCCGTTATTCTTTGATGTAAACGGTGATGGGGTGAGCGATTTGTTGGTGGGGTATCAAAAAACGGTACATTCCGAAGTTCCCGTGAATCGCATAGCTTTTTTCGAGGCAGTTGATCACGAGACTTATCAGCTTCGGGATTTGGATTTTGAATCGTTATCGACTGTCATGACTCAAGGCTATCGTCCCTATTTGACCTCAGGGGATGTGAACGGAGATGGTAAAATGGATCTGTTCATCGGCATGTCAGATGGAACCAACTATGTGATTTACAATGGATCATCAGAGGGAGATCGTTTTACCGTAGATCACACCGAGGAAAACTGGGCCGGGCTGCGTATGATGTCGGGCGCTTCACCAGTGTTGTTTGATTTTGATGGAGATGGTGATTTGGATGTCATCACCGGTATGGACAACGGAACCATCGGACTTTACGTCAACACCGGGAATGCCACACAAGCAGAGTTTGAATCGAATTTAAATATCGCACCCAATATCAATAGGGTAGGAGGAGTGCGAACTGTAGGACCGAATGCTTTACTCGGTCGGTCAGCTCCACGGATAGTGGTACATGAATCGGATACTGTTTTGATAGCGGGTTCTCACCAGGGCGATTTGTATGCGTATCGATTCGAGCGGCAAAAAATTGATGCAATGTTTGATGCCATGGAATCGGATATATGGCCTCAATGGGTGGGTGGAAATGGCCGGCTTGCTGTGTCCAGACAAAATAATCATACATATCGACTAATCGTCGGCAATATTGCGGGGGGACTCACCGAACATTCCATATCCTGGGTATCGACATCCACTGATGACCGTGCAACAATTCCACTACACGTATTCCCCAATCCGGTCACCGTAGGACAAGACGTCAAAATTCATTCTGCTACCAATCGGTCAATCGAACGGATCGAGGTCATACACAGTTCAGGAATCCGGTATAAAAGCGTGGCTGGTTCAAAATTAGATCACTTCAGTACAGAAAGTTGGGTGCCCGGATTGTATTTTCTGCAGATCTGGTTTCGCGATGGCGGTCAGGCTATTCAACAATTAATACTGCTCTGATCCTTTCCCGTATACTGTGTTGAATGGGCTTTGTGGCAAGCACAATCAGCCCAGTGTTTAGATTTTGCAAGGCATAGTGTGTTCCGCGGTCAGACTGTTCACCTTCCGCTCTACAATCTATTTGATAATGCTGCACCTTCTATTCCCTTTCTCCAAAAATCAAACTTCCAATCCGAATCATATTGCTTCCTGTTTCGAGCGCGATTTTATAATCCGCTGACATGCCGTAACTCTTGATGGAGAAATCTTCATCTTCCGCGAAGTAATTTTGTTTTAGTTTTTTGAAGACAACTTCGAGCGTTTCAAATTCAGAACGAATCATTTCTTCCTTTTCAGTAAAGGTGGCCATACCCATGACGCCTTTTATTTTGACGTACTGGTAATCCCGGCTCTGAAATTTTTCCATAAATTCATCGATGGCTTCAGGAGCCAATCCAAATTTAGAATCCTCGCGTGCTATTTTAATTTGGAGCAGTACCGGAATCACGCGATCGTTACGCTTCCCATGTTTGTTGATCTCTTTGGCCAGCGAAATACGGTCCAGGCTATGAATCAGGTGGATAAACGGAGCGATGTATTTGACCTTGTTCGATTGGAGGTGACCGATCATGTGCCATCGGATGTCATCGGGTAAATCATCGATTTTGTCGATGAGTTCCTGGACCTTATTTTCTCCAAAATCCCGGTGTCCCTGCTCGTATATGCTCAGGATTTTCGCAGGAGGATGTGTTTTGGAGACGGCGACTAACACCGCATTTTTATCCGATAATTCACTCTGTAATTCCTTTAAATCCATTTGATTATATATTAAAACAAACCGTGTAATTGACTTGAGACTTTATCGATAACGTGTCCGAGGTCGGTTGGATCATTTTTGAAGTCCAGTTCGTCGGAGTTGATGATCAATTTTGGTCCCTCTTCGTATGATTCAACCCATTCTTCATACCGTTTGTTTAGTTTTTTTAAATAATCCAAACTCATATTGCCTTCGTATTCTCTTCCCCGCAGCTGGATATGGGACACCAGGGTGGGAATTCCTGCGCGTACATAGATCAGCAAATCCGGCGGGGCAATTTGAGAATTCATCGTCTGAAACAGTTGAAAATAATTGTCAAAATCACGTTTGGACATCAACCCCATTTCGTGTAGGTTGGGTGCAAAAATGTAGGCGTCCTCGTAAATGGTCCGATCCTGAATCACTGTCTCGTTACCTTTTTGGATCTGAATGATTTGGGCGTAACGACTGTTGAGGAAATAAATTTGAAGGTGAAAAGCCCATCTTTTCATGTCATCATAAAAATCAACCAGGTAGGGGTTGGCTTCTGTGTTTTCAAAATGAGCTTCCCAGCCAAAATATTTGGAGAGGCTGTGGGTCAGAGTTGTTTTGCCTGCTCCGATATTTCCGGCAACAGCGATGTGTTTGACTTTTTCCATATTTTAGATCACCATACTCGTGAGCATGTGCCAAAATAAGGATAAAATTTTCTTTGTCAAACTTCCCGTCTATCGGGTTTGTTTTTTACGCGAACTTGAACGACCCTGTGATCTCGGTTTTCCCCTTCTTGATCCATTTGAGGAAGCTTTTCTGGTTTTGAAAAACTCCTGACGACGACGGGACTTTTCCTTATTCCACTCTTTTCTTTCTGCTGCGGTCATCGGTTTGTCCGTTTGCGGATAGGGATTGTCACTGACCACTTCAATTTTCTGCTGGATCAGGTTTTCGATTTCTCGGACAAAACTATTTTCCTCCGGTTCACTGATCGATATCGCTACCCCTTCTTCACCTGCACGACCTGATCTTCCGATCCGGTGGACATAAGTTTCGGATTCTGTGGGAATATCAAAATTGATCACATACCGCAATTTATCGATATCAATTCCTCTTGAGGCGATATCCGTGGCAACAAGGACGCGTAATTTTCCTTTTTTGAAATCCTTGAGTGCCTGCTGACGCTGACTTTGGGATCGATCCCCGTGAATCGCTGCTGCTGAGATCTGGTTTTGCGACAATTTCCGGGCGATTCTGTTGGCTCCGTGTTTGGTACGGGAAAACAATAATACCTGGTCTTTATCTTCATCCTCCAGGATGTGGAGCAAAAGATCGTTTTTGGATTGCCGGTTGGTGTAATAAATGAATTGGCGAACCGTATCGGCGGTGGGGTTCTCCGGCGAAACATCCACACGAACCGGATTAGTGAGGATCGATTTTGAAAGATCCAGAATATTATCGGGCATGGTCGCCGAGAAAAAGAGCGACTGGCGTTTTTTGGGTATCAGTTGTATGATTTTTCGGATATCATGGATAAATCCCATATCCAGCATTCGATCAGCCTCGTCGAGAACAAAGATCTTGATATGGCTCAGGTCGATGAATCCCTGATCGATTAGGTCGAGTAACCGGCCTGGTGTGGCGGTCAGAATATCCAATCCTTTCGTCAGACTTTTGACTTGCCTGTTTTGATTGACGCCTCCAAATACCACAGAATGCCGGATTTTTGTGTATCTGGCGTACGACTTGATGCTTTCATCGATTTGGAGAGCAAGTTCGCGGGTTGGGCTGACGATCAGGGCCAGGATTCCGGAATGATATTTATTTTGCTCTTTATGTCTGGCAACTTTCTGAATAATAGGTAAAGCAAAAGCAGCCGTTTTTCCGGTTCCAGTCTGAGCACATCCCAAAACGTCCCTGTTTTCCAAAATGTGGGGAATGGCCTGTTCCTGGATTGAAGTAGGTTTTTCATAACCCTTCTCTGCCAATGCTTTAAGAATAGGATTAATAAGATTTAGATCGGTAAATGTCATGTAAATTGGTTTGGTTAATATGGTGATCTATTGATCGTTAGAAACACAGGATGTGTGTAAAGAATTGAAAGACAAGAATTTGCGACACATGTTGTGTGAATTATCGCTGCAAAGGTAATTCTTTTATTCGATTTTGTGCCTTAATCACCTGATTTAATAATTCCGTTCAAAAACCGTCTCGTTGCCACAGTCGTCCCTAACCTTCAGGGTGAAGGTGCGGACTCCACCTGGAGCATGACGATCGAAATCATCAAAAATCAGTCTCTGGTTCTTCGCGTCGGATTTGACCAAAGTCCATTGACCGTTTACATAGGCCGAATAGCGTAACGATGAAAATGAGTGGAGATCATCGGTTACAGTGAAGTACCATAAACGCGAATTTTGCGGCTGAAAATTGATTTTGGGCGGAATCGTATCCTTGATCAGACAGTAATCGGATAGGTTGTTAATCCGGGCTGCAAAATGTTCAGCTTCCCTGATGGTGGGGATTGCGGAATATCGGGAGCCAGAACATCGAGCCAGGGTCCATTTTTCTTTTTCCTCCGCAGGCCAGTCTGATTGCAGAAGAAGCAATGGTTTTTCATAAAGAGGCAATTGGGATTCATTCATGTGAACCATGATCATTTCCTCGCCATCTCGGACGGTGATTTCTTCAAAAATATACAAACGCTGGTCCCGAACGAAACATCGGTCCGGAAAAATAATCGAAAACTGGTCCAGGTTGATCCGCGTACTCCGCCCTGCTTTGACCACGTAGTTGTACATCCAGTCATAGTCAATCGTGGGGTGATCCACTTGCCGGATATTGAAACTTAGCACAGAAGTATTGCCCTGGTAATCGGTAGCTTCGATGTGAAACCTTTGGGTTTGGAATGATAAGGGTCGGTATATCCCGGCTTGAACATCTGACAGCTGGGACGTGATTTCATTACTTGAATACCTTAAATTGTGAAAATGCGCATTAGATTGTCCGTCGGTTATGTGGTCGATGTGCTCCTTATAATACAATCTGTCCTGTGGGGTCAATGAATCGAATACCGTCTGGTAAACCAGTACAGAATCTTTGTACATCGTCAGGCTGTAAATGCCGTTCCTGTTGTGAGTGTTTTCATGTAGATCGACGACATCCACGCCCAGCGAATACTTGAACGTATTGAGGGTGAGGGTGCCGGCGTCGTAGCGTCCCCGCCCAAGAGATCGTACCGAAATATTCTTTTCCTGATATTCCCGGCCAAAATCATCGTGATAGTTAACTTTTAAATTACGGAATTGGGGTGGGGTGTTGTCAGTCAGGGTGGGAATGACCAATAGGGGATTGTACCGGGTACCTGATTCGTGCCTTACTTCAAAGTGGAGGTGCCGCCCAAATGAATAACCGGTGTTTCCCATGATGCCAATTGGCATGCCCTGGTATACCGGGAATTGTGTGGAATCCAACTCAATCGTTACTTCAAATTCTTCCTGCAAATGTTGGTGGGCATAGACCAGAGAATCAAATACAGGATTGAAGCGGTCGAGATGTCCGTACAAGGATCGGAAACCATTTTTATGCTGCAGGATCAACGCATTACCGTAGGATCCACTTCGAACCAATATTTCTTTGACATACCCATCGGCAGTAGCTAAAATTTCCTGCGGTCCTCCAACGTTGGGTTTGATGTCGATACCGGCGTGGTAATGACTACCCCGCAACTCCCCAAATGTTCCGGAGAGTAATACGGTGCCTGCGATCGGTGGTTGCCAGTCAACGGGTTGGGCGGTAGCTAAGATAAAACCCAGGCACAGGCAAGCAATCATTCCAGTTATTCTTTCCATAAGTCATCAATTTCGTTCACCAGATGATCCATGGCGCTCCAGTAGTCAGAGGCATTTCCATGGACATCAGATAACATCCTCTCGTAAAGAACTTGAATACGGGGGTGGGATTGTATTTTTCTCAGGATGGTTTCCCTCCATCCCCTTGAAAACCAGAATGTCAACTGGTCTTTTTCCAGTGGATGGGGCTGGACCGTTTGCAAATCCTCAAATAAAGTTTTCATCGTATCTTGTTGGAGCGGTGTAAGGGTATAAAACGAAGCTTTTTTCGGTCTTGTTTGGATGATTTTCAGGGACTGACGCAAAAATGCAGCAGTATTTTGGGCTTCCCGGGGATTAAGGTCTTCTTTGGTCACGATCACCCGGTCTACGATTTCCAATATTCCACGTTTTATTCCCTGTACTTCATCTCCTGCACGAGCCATTGTCAGGTACCATACCTCATTAACCAGATATTGAATTTCAATTTCGGATTGACCCACCCCGACCGTTTCGATAAAAATATAATCATATCCGGCAGCTTCACACAGGAGTACTGTTTCCCAGGTGGTCAGGTTGATCCCGCCGAGCGTACCCTTACTCGGACTGGGCCGGATAAAAACCTGTTCCATGTCCGCTATGTCCGTCATCCGAAGTTTGTCCCCCAGGATACTCCCCCCCGTCAAGGTACTCGAGGGGTCAATGGTTAAAATGGCGATTCGGCTGGAACTCTCCCCGAACATACGTACAAAACCATTGAGAAAGGTGCTCTTTCCGACGCCAGGACTTCCCGTTATTCCAATTTTAACGGCTGCTTTACCCAGAGACCTGGCAGCTTTCATCAGCATTGATTTGATCTCCTGATCTTCCGGTCGGTTGCTTTCGATCAGGGTAATCGCTTTGGCAAGTGCACGGCGATCTCCATGATTTACCCCATGTATAAGAGATTTGATATTTTCTCCCTGATCCATATAGCAAATATGATAAAAATATATAATATGTTGTAATGAATGCTTATGAATGTCGGTTAAAAACCTTCTTTTACCTGAGCTTTGCAAGAAGATCCGCATCAGATCTTCACAAAATATTATTTTGTTTACGAAACACATCGGTTTTTCATTCGATGTCCTAATCTAAACTATGCCTGAACACAATCGTTATATGTACGGAACAATAAATAAATGAACCTAACCTATGAGCAAGCAAGCAATCATCTTTGACATGGATGGAGTCCTGATCGATACGGAAAGTCACCACCAGGTAATTGAACATCAGATTTTTCGGGATTTGGGGTTGAATATTACCGAAAAAGACCGGGAACCATTTATCGGATTTGCAGCCGATGAAATGTGGAGCCGGGTGGTGGATCATTACGAGCTCGACCATTCTCCGGCAGATTTACTTGATCTGAACAATGAGAGGATTATCGAATATTTTACTTCTCAAACCAAATGTGAAGCAATACCAGGGGTCGAGGATGTTCTCAAATGGATCCAATCGCAAAAGATACCGATGGCTGTAGCCTCTTCGTCGTCACGGGTCGTGATGGACGTGTTGCTGGAACAGGTTGGTCTGGATTCTTATTTTACCACCCGGGTTGGCGGTCAGGATGTTGAAAAAAGTAAACCCGAACCCTACATATACCTCCATACGGCCGAAATACTGAGGGTAACACCGGATAAATGTGTGGTGGTGGAGGATTCGACCAACGGCATCCGGGCAGCAAAAGCAGCCGAGATGTATTGCATCGGTTATCGGGGGACTGGCTATCACGGCCAAAATCAGTCGATGGCAGATCAGACTATTGAGCATTATAAGGATATGATCCCGGTATTGCAGGATTTGTTCGGTTACCAGAAGCCTTAAAACGCTCTTTTTTATCCGAAACATTCATTCGCTTTCGTGGATATTCCATGGACATCCTTTTATACCTTCATTCCATTATTCACCATCATCCATCCCGGATTTTTTGGCATTTTTATAACCACTTTTTCTTATCTTTGTGTTCCAATTGAAAAGGGCTTTGTGAATCAGCAAGCTTGCAACTTGCCTTTGATCATCAAAAACCAAATAAAATGAAATTACACAACCGGGTGAATCGCCAGGAGCTCAAAGAAAAAATGGAGCGCTCGGCTGAACCACGATTGACCCTATCGTTCTACAAATATTACAATCTTAAAAATCCTTCGGTTTTCCGGGATCACCTTTTTCTGTACTTTACCAAATGGGATATTTTGGGGCGCGTGTATGTGGCGCACGAGGGAATTAACGCTCAGATTTCTATTCCGGAGCGGAATTGGGCTGAATTTAAACATGATCTGGGGCGAGAAATTCTATTTTTAGAGAATGTGCGGCTCAACGTGGCGGTGGAGGACAACGGGAAGTCATTTTTCGTTTTAAAAATCAAGGTTCGACCCAAAATTGTCGCAGATGGTCTGGACGATCGGTCTTTTGACGTGACCAAAAGGGGACAACATCTGTCAGCCAGAGAGGTCAACGAATTGGTGAATAAAGAGGGAGTGCGGTTAGTCGACATGCGCAACCATTACGAGTGGGAGGTGGGCCATTTTAAAGACGCTCTTCTTCCTGACGTGGAAAATTTCAGATCTGCACTCCCTGCAGTCGAGAAGATGCTCGAAGATCAAAAAGATCAACCAATTATCATGTATTGCACGGGAGGCATACGCTGCGAGAAAGCCAGCGCTTATTACCTACACCGCGGATTTAAAGAAGTGTATATGGTCGATGGCGGGATTATAGAATACGCCCGACAATGCGAGGAGGAAGGGTTGGAAAACAAGTTTATTGGCAAAAATTTTGTTTTCGACGAAAGGCTAGGCGAACGGATATCGGATGACGTGATTGCGCGGTGTCATCAGTGCGGAAAACCATGTGATGTTCACGTTAATTGTGCCAATGATGCCTGCCATATTCTGTTTATCCAATGCGAGGAGTGTGCTGCAGAATATCAGAATTGCTGCTCGCAGAAATGCCGGGAATTCAACGCATTACCCGGGGATGAACGCGAAGCATTGAAGACTAAAATTCGGTTTAACGGTACCACTTTTGGAAAAGGCCGGTACAATCGCTTGTCGAAAGACGAACGGCTGGTGCGGTGAGAATTAAATAAACATCATACCGATATTTGATCTACCGGTGCATCTCATCGTTGCTCTTTAGCCATGGAACCGACAATACGCCCATACGCCTTCACAGCTCCTTGCGCTGTCTCAAGTATTGCGACTTATGTGAACGGTATTTAGGGGTATTAATCCTCATCCTTCTATCGGCGGGATTCAGATAGCGCTGATCTATCAAATGTGGTAGTTTTGGCATTTATAATTTTTCAAGCCTGATTTAATTTTTGGTCGTTTCAGAATATCATCCCGTATGTCATCCGCCACCGCTTGTACAGGAGATCCACTTTGGAATAATAGTCATCCTCAAGTACGCGTTCCGACTTGAATTTTTGCAAATGTATGCCCAGACTCAAAACATGATCGATCCCGTGCTTTCCGACCATCCGGACGCCCACATGCGGGGTCATTGAAGACCCACGACCCCGGTCGTGAGTTGGTTGAACCCATCCAGGGCCAGTATTAAACCATGGTCGCTGGGAAGTAGAGGAAGACCATTGATTTTTTATTCCAAAATTGTAGGCAAGTTCCAGGCCACCGAACATCAAAAAACGCCCTCCGGTAAAATATTTAATTGGGGTAACCGAAATGGGAATGAATGTTTCCGCTTTAGCAATATTCATATTTCGGAATCCAAGTCCCACCAATAAAGCATATTGGTGATTCCAATCGTACCCTGCAGCGACTTTCCCGCCGATCCCTTTGAGGTTGTGCTTACCCTGTCCCAGGTTGCTGTTTACCTCGCCTGACACTTCCCAAAACAACCTATTCTTATTTTGATCATACTTTGGGAATGCCTCTACGGCCGCTTTAATTTTTACCCTGGATACCATTTCCTGTGGAATATACAAAACGGTTTTCCGGTCCACCTGTATCATATAGTTGTCATTCTCCATACCAATCCAATGGCCCGTTATGGCCTCGTCGGTGAAGAGTTTGAGCTTGACGGTGGCCTGAGCGGTTAAATAACCAGCAATTCCCAAAAGAAGCAAAACGAGTATTGACCTTCTCATGGCAATACGAATTCGAGCTCACTGAACAATTTCGGCGTATTTCCGCTGATGTCGTATTGATAAATTCCCGTTCGACCCACAAAAAGCAAAGTGGATTGAGGTGTCACCAACACGTCATAGGCGGAGTGATCCGTATTGGATAAAATGGTGGAAAATTGCTGTGGAAGGTTCGATTTGACTTTTTTCCATCCGCCGGTGCCCTCGCATATATACAGATAATCGCCTACTTTGGTCAGTCCGTGCGGATTGTCCATCGGGTAGGTCTGGACCAGTAGGGGTTTAAACGGGTTTGTGATGTCATAAGCTTCCAATTGGTTGGTAAACCCGCCGCAGGATGTGCCGCCCCGTAAGGTAACGTAGGCATAAGATTCATCAGCAATCACGGGATCGCAAGACTGAAGGTGGACAGCTGTGGAGATGTGGATAGGGAGTTCAGACACTGAAACCTGATAAATATGCATCCCATTGTTCGTGCCCACATACAGATATTCGCCAAATGGGTATAGGGTCTCGGCGTTGAATGCCACATTCGTGGAACCTTGTTTCACCGGATGGTGGGCCGAAGAAATATCGATGGTCTCCAGTGTATGATCAGAAAGGACGAATAACTGGTTGCCCATGGTGGTGAACCGGGCCATCGAACCGCCCACACCAAGTGTGGCTGGCGCCTGACCTGATTCGGCCACGGCAGCCGCATTATTGACCGCTGCTATAGACAATTTGGAGGACTCTGAAAAGGAATTCATGTCGAAGAAAATCCGATCGTCAAATGAAAATAACAGCGAATTGTATCGATTGTCGTTGCAGTCTATCTCCAGTATTTCATCGGTGGATTCGTAATAAGCCAGGATGCCGTTGGTTCCGGATTGAGCCCGGTGGAGTTGGAATACCTGATCCAACCGGTCGACCTGGTGGGGTTGCTCAATATTGGAGATGTCAAGTACGACCAGATCTTCCAGCTTGTTGGCATATAATACATCATTTTTGATCGAAAAATGGGTATTGCCGATGATGTCAATAAATCCAAGCGACTGGGGAGAGGACGGATTCGCATTGTCAATGATGTGGATTCCTTTTTGAAACTCATTGACAAAAATGTACTGTCCATACGCAAAAATAGTTCCTGTGTTCTCCATGGACCGGGCGGAACCGAATTCAACAGGAGCGTTAAATTCTTCCTGGGTAATATAGACCGGTTCATAATGGACAAACTGCTTGGTTTGCACGCAGTCATCTTTCAGGCATGAGGTGACCGAAAGGATTCCAAGGATAAGTGTGCTGAGGTAGATAAAGGGTTTCATATATCTCTATTTTACCCTATATACACCGCACAACCTACTTTCGTCAGTTTTTGTCAAAGATTTATTAAAAAACTTTTTATCGCCTTAAGAAGTTCAGGAGAAATGGGTAGATCAGGGTTGCCATACGAAGCCTGATTTTCAAGGGGACCACCTTCTATGTTCTTAAGAATGTGGTTCATATGAGGGATTAGCTTAAGTGTTGATTGATTCGAGGCCGCGTGCAAAGCTTTTGCATCTTCTGGTGTGATTTGGATGTCATTTTCACCCTGAACGATAAGAATAGGAACAGTTAATTTCCCGATCTCGGTAGCTGGATCGTATTTTAACAGAGAACGCATGTAGGGTTGGACCGAAGGGCGGTAGAGGCTAAGAAGCATGGGATTCATCTCGTCGACGGTTTCCCCTTTCCGGATCAACTCCATAATGCTGTCGGATTCCGGGACGAGTGCGGGCATTTGCTTTTCAAGCTGTTCGTGGATGATGACATCGAATGTTCTTCCGGTTCCTGCTAATGAAATAAAGCCATCTACCTCGTTGGTTTGCGCCAGGAGGATTCCAATTAATGAGCCCTCACTGTGACCAGCTACCACGATAGTGTATTCGGGGAACGAATCTTTCAAACGGTCGAGCCAATGCGAGGCGTCAGTGACATAATCATCGAGGGTAAGAGTCGATTCATCCAGGGATTGGACAGCACTTTCTGCAATCCCGCGTTTGTCAAAACGAAGGGTGGTATAGCCCTGGATAACGAGGGAATCGGACAACCCTTTGATGCTGTTGTTTTTCATGAAAGGATTGTTCCCATCGCGATCGGTGGGACCTGAACCACTTATAAACATTATCGCGGTTTTCTGATTCTGATTTTGTGGTGTGGCCAGGGTTCCATGCAAGACGACCGAATCCAGGTTTAGGGTCCATTCCACTTCCCTGATGGCATCTGCTTGAGCCAGAGCAGGAATACAGGTCAGTCCCAATAGAATAGCAACCAAAATGGGCTTTAATATTTTCATACGCTACAGTTTTCCACCATAATGCTTTTGATACAACTCCATGGCATCGATGACTACCTGTAAGGCGATTTCCCGGCCTTGAATATCATCGACCACCACGGTTTTGTTTTCCAGTTTCTTGTAGTCTTCAAAAAAACTTTGAATTTCCAATGAAAAATGATCAGGCAGTTCGGAGACGTCGTTGTAATGGCTGACGCTTTTATCGTGAGCAGCAACCGCGATGATTTTGTCATCTTTTTCGTTGCCATCCATCATGTGCATGACCCCGATGACTTTTGCATTGACGATGCACATCGGTACAATATCCATTTGGGACATGATCAAAATATCGAGTGGGTCACGGTCTTCGCAATAAGTCTGGGGAATAAATCCATAATTTGCCGGATAATTAACCGAGGAGTACAGGACCCGGTCCAGCCGAAGCAGCCCGCTCACTTTGTCCAGTTCATATTTTGCTCTGCTGTTTCGGGGGATTTCAATAATTCCGTTGACAAAGGTCGGGGTTTGGTTCCCAATATTGACTTGATGCCATGGGTTGAACATATTACTTTGATTTAATTAAAATAAAGTGCAAATGTCCGGAAAATAAATGAAAATAAGGCAGAGAACGAGCTTTTCAGCGTCTTAAATGAACCAAAAATAGCTGTGTGTCAATGTACGAACAAGAACTCCTGCGCCTGGGCAATATGTCTGTCAGAGTGAAAGGATAACATATACAACCAATCCCGGCGCGTCAGGAGTCCAAGCGCGGGATGAGGGTAAGCGTCTTCCGAAAAAATATCGATTTTTCCATCGGCTACACGATCCATAATTTCATGGCGGAGTGTGCTGAATTCATCCAATAGCTCTGTGATTTTCTTTTCGGATTTCCGTTCGGGGTCATGATTTTTTTGGCTTTTAAATTTTTTATGCCGATTAAGCATAAGATCCCGCATATGGTATTTGGTATAATGGCCTGTTTTACTTTGGGAAAAAGGACTGAGTAATAGGCCCAGTACCGTTCGGTCTACCAATACCACATGTTCGATTACCTGCTTCACATCCCAACACTCCGGGCGATCGCCCGGCGTTTGTCTGCTGGCGTATTCGTCCATATATTCCAAAAACGCCTTCGTGGAGCGTTTCAATTCCTTTATAATTGTTTCCTTCACATCCATGCTTTCATAATTTACAGCCACTTTCTTTTTTTGAAATAGAAAATGAGCAATACGGTGATCAATATCATGAGTCCCCACACATAAAAATATCCATATTCCCAGGAAAGTTCAGGGATATTCTCAAAATTCATTCCATACACACCAACCAGGAACGTCAAAGGTATAAAAAGCGTACTGATAATTGTAAGCAATTTCATGACCTCGTTGGTTTTCAATCCGATACTGTACGAATAGGATTCCCGCATGCTGTTGTTGAGTTCGATATATAAATCAAGAGAATCCCGGACTGTGGATAAATGATCGTATACATCTTCCAAATAAATTTTGTTACTCTGATTGATCAGTTCCGTCGGAATACCTTTTATCGTATATAGAGATTCCTGGATGGGCTGTATAATCCGCCACAGATAAAACAAGGTGCGCTTATTGGACATGACGGTGTAAAGATGTTGTTTTACCGGATTATCGTAAATCATATCTTCGAGGTTTTGGACCTCATCACCGATGTTTTCTACCACGGATAAATAATGGTCCACTACCAGATCCATAAGAGCGATAAGCAGGTAATCAGCTTTCATCGATCGGAGTCTGGAACCCTCCCGGTCGATCCGTTTTCGGATGGTCTGAAAGTAATCGGAATCAACTTCTTGAAAAGTCAATACAAAATTGGCCCCCAAAATAAAGCTGATTTGCTCGACATGGGGCATGTGAGGTTCTTCCATTTCGGGATAAACGGCTTTCATACTGACGAAAAGATATTCATCGTAGATTTCGAGTTTGGGCCGGTGGTCTGTATTCAGGATATCTTCTGTGATGAGGGGGTGAATTTGGAATTGTTTGTTCACAGCCTCGACTATTTCTGTATTGTGAATCCCGGTAATATTAAACCAGTTGACTTTTTCATCCTGGATCAGGGAATTGATTTGTTCTGCGGATTGGACTTGAAACGTTTCGGACTCTTTTTCGTTATATCGGGTAAGATGTATCGTGGAAGGTCCCTCGCTGACATCGCCCACATAAACAAGACTTCCCGGAGAAAGCCCGATTTTGCTCTTCTTTTTCTTTCGAAGTCGTTGGGCCCTGGAAGGATGTCGTTTTTTTGATTTATGCTCATTTCCCATGGTATAACCTTTGATCGTCAATATTTTAAGAAAGATTTAAAACCCATCGAACAACTTCTTTTCACTCCTCCGTGTTATTAAATTGAATTTACGCGAAGACGGGGATAGTTAGAGAAAAAAAGAGAAAAAATTCAAGAATAAACATTTTTCGGCGATTTGTTTGAAGTAGGGAAGCGGGATCTAGGTTTTACTTAGCATCCCGCTTTTTTTATTGACCTTAAACTCTTTCCTTGCGGATTAGCCGCATTGATAATGTAGGTGAAAATTCAATATCGAGCATCGCATTGATGTATTTGAATGCCTCATACGTCTCCAGGTCCTGAGGTTTTATCTCACGGACCTGAATTTGACCGTATTCGATCAGCCGATGGCGCTGGGTCCCGGGCAAGAGCGGGGTGGATGGAGTAAACCAATTCCCATTTTGGCGAAAGATCAGGTTGGCATAACTGCTATCGGTAATCAATCCATCTTTAACCACGATAATATCATCGGTTCCGGCAAGTTCTCTCAACCGATCAAATTCTTTCCGATCTTCATATTTCCAAGAATAGTCCATATGATCAGCCCGTACAAGGCCGATCGAACTGAGAGGTTTGATCCGGTAGGTTTGCCAACTTATATCCACTATTTCTTCATGGTATACGACGCGACATTTCACGCGGCCGGATTGAAACCCGGACGGAACCTGCAGGGCATCTTCAAGTCGGATCTTGTTGGGAATACCGCATAATTCCTCCAGTGTCCGATCCATCCGATCTTGATGGTCTGCCAAATGAAGCAAGACTCCATCGACCACACAGATTGTTTCAATCCAGCGGGACATAAATTTTATTGATTAGTTCTTCGTATTCCATTTCCATTTCGCTCATCCGATGGATTCCGCCACCACTCTTGTACACTAACCCATTGGGCGTCTGTTCAATAAATCGGATCATAACCCCGCTGTCCAGATTGTGTCCATCAAAATAACCACAAATGCCGGTGTAAAAACCACGATCGAAATCTTCCACATTTCGAATGATTTCCAGGGCTTTTTGTTTGGGAACGCCAGATATCGATCCCGCAGGAAGTAACCGAAACAAGATGGATCCCAGTGATTCGTAGAAATTTGCCGGGAGGATCCCTTCGATTTCCGAACTGACCTGCCACAATTGGTAATGACTTCCCCGGACTTTTTCAAAATACCGATATCGGTTTACCCGGACTTTTTGTGATATTTCTCCGAGATCGTTGCGAAGTAAATCAACCACCGATGCGTGTTCCGCGCGTTCTTTTTGACTGTTCTCCAAAAATTCACGGGCGTGGGGTACATCCGTGCGAATGGTACCTTTCATCGGAAATGTGCGGATTTTCCCATCTTCGATCCGAACGAAGGTTTCGGGACTGAATACGACAAACTGACCGGGCAGATATACCTTGTATCTGGCACGGGCCTGGACATAGATGTCCTCCAGTCCGGACGACGCCTGGATCGGCGTACTTCGGGTCAGATTGAGCAAGTAAACGTTTCCCCGTTGCATTTCTTCCTGAACCGAATTGAATTGCTCCTGGTATTGAGATCTCGATGGTGGTTCAAACGAGAGTTCAACGGGGGCTGCATTCGAGGAAAGAAAGGTGTCGTTGCTAAAATTAGGAAAGCGGACTATGAGACCTGGTTGGTCTGCATGCTCTGGATTTTCAATTACAATGCATTTCCTGGTGTCAAATGAAATTAGAAATAAAAATGGTTCTCCTTGTTTCCCCAGATTGTTCATACGAAGGATGGCATCCTCCCGCCCCAATATTTGAGGTGCCAGCGGGTAAAGGGATTTTGTCTTTATTTGTTCAATCAACTCCACGTAAATCGATTTATCGGGTTTCCGTTCTGCATTAAAGGTCAAATTTACTCAAACTTCTCATTTTTGTCCCTGATAATGATTTGGTCGACCAATAGTGTCTCCTGCTTTGATTCCCGCCCTTCCTCCCCCGGGGAATTCGCAGTCATAATTTCAAACATAAAATGGTAACTACTTTGTGAGGTTATGTATGGGAGTGGAATGTGTTGTTTCTCAATCTTTTGTAAAAAATATTCTATTCCCGGACGGCTCTTGTGGAGCACCAATGCAAGGCCATTAAATGTTAAATTTTTAATATAACACAGAATGTTTATAATCTTATGGTATATTAATAGTTATTATATCAACTAAAAGGTTATCATATGAGCAATTTAATTTGGTTAATCATCGTAATCCTCCTGGTGGGCTGGGTAGTTGGTTTTTTCGGATTCGGAGAAGCTGTAGGAAGTTTGATTCACATCCTTCTGGTCCTGGCTATAATTGGTATCCTTTGGCGTTTAGCAACAGGCCGAAGACCTTAACCGGTCAGTATGAGCCTTTTCACAAGGTTCTCTTTTTAGATTCTAATTGATATTAATCTCTTTATTGGGATGCGTCCTTGCGACTTAGGTCAAAAGGGTGCACACCGACAGCGCCTTTACTGTCCGTGTTAGAAATGGCTTTGAGAGATAATTAAGTTTAAGTCTGGTGCGCCGGACATTAAGTCGTGATGTATATGACGAGGTAGTTTTTTGTCATATCGAAGAAGCTCAACCGCGTATAATCTAAGCTAAATAAGGCTTTAGATGTATGAAGTTATGGCGAAAAAGAATCCGTCAGGTGTGTCGCGATTTTAGTGGCTGGTGCACTCTATCATCACTCTTGCGCTGTGTTTTAGCTCGGAAGTATAAATGGAAGAACTGAACGGAACCTTTGAAGGCTTTTCAGAACCGGATAATTTGAGGATTTGATGGCAGTGCAGCCATCAAAATAGTTAAAAAGTTAGCAACAGGACATCAGTTCTGTTGCTAACTTTATTGGATGTAAATGGCTGATGGGATAGAGTCTGAATTATCAAGGTGAAGGGTTTCTGCCGGAATTCATTTTTCCTCCTTATCTCATAATTCCTTGAAATGTATAGGCTGCAGTATTAAGTATTATGTAGCATCTATGGTCTGGATTTTCAAAGAAAGGCCAATTAGTTCAAGAAACATTCATATCCCGTATTGGTATCTCATTTCTGTTGGATCTTACTAACCTTCATTGGGCCTGTTACATTCCGTAAGATTGAAAACCGACCCTTCCTCAATACCCGTGTACCAATACTCTGCGTTGAGCGATTAAAGCACTTAAACTGGCTGGCTTAAGACGCAAAGAAATAATAAATGTACACAACCAGAGCCGTAATTCCGAGGGATACCGGTATCAAGAACCGATACGGGGTCATTTCCACCGCTCCACTTGCTTCGATTTTATAGGGTTCCTTACGGGGATATATGGCACCAATACCCAGCATCAAAACAACGTTGAACAAAAATAATATGGCCATGACATGGAGGTAATGAATGTAATTGTCGGAACCGAAAACGAAGGGCTTGAGGATAAATTGGCTGATAATATAAAGCACTGAACCCGAAATAATCGAAATTTTGGCGGCTATGGCCGGAACGTATTTGGTCAGATACCCTACGATAAAAATGGTCAAAATGGGGATGCTATATGCTCCATTGACTTCCTGAAGGTATCCAAACAGACCAGATGGAGCGTTTACGATAAGGGGGGCAATAAACATGGACAAAAAAGCGAGTACGATACCAAACCGTTTGCCATTGAGTACGATCTGCCGTTCGGTGGCCTCTTTGTTGATGTATTCTTTGTAGATATCAATCCCAAACAGGGTTACAGAACTGTTCAATACACTATTAAATGAGCTGAGAATCGCTCCAAACATCACAGCTGCAAAAAATCCTAAAAAAGCTGTGGGTAACACTTCCTTGACCAGTAAAGGATACGCCTGGTCAGCGATATCCAGGGAGCCGCCAAACATATAGTATGCGATTATGCCAGGGAGAACAACGATAATCGGCCCAAGTACTTTGATGAATGCCGCAAGCAACAGCCCTTTTTGACCTTCCCGAAGATTTTTAGCTGCTAAAGCACGTTGAATTATGGCCTGATTCGTTCCCCAATAAAAAAGTTGGACCAGCATCATTCCGGTGAAAATGGTGGAAAAAGGTACGTAACTGTCGGGGCCCCCAATCGATTCAAAGTGTCCCGGAACGGAGTTGTACAAGGTGTCTATTCCACTGGTAATGCTTCCGTCGCCAATAGCCAGGAGACCCAGTACCGGGATCATTAATCCCCCGATCAGAAGGCCAATTGCATTCACCGAGTCCGAAACCGCAACGGCTTTTAAACCCCCAAAAATGGCATATATCGATCCAATTATCCCCAGGCTCCATACTCCCAGCCATAGTGAAGCGGTCACTGAAATATTAAAGGTTTCGGGAATGTCGAACATCGTAATCAGCGCCAGTGAGCCTGAATAAAGGACGATAGGAAGCAGAATCACCATGTAGCCACTCAGAAATAAAATCGAGGTGAGGGTCTTCGTCATTTTATCGTACCGGTTGGCCAGAAATTGGGGCAGGGTGGTAAGTCCCATGTTGAGGTAACGGGGCATAAGGAAAACGGCTGTGATAACCATGGCGAGCGCAGCCAGCGTTTCCCAGGCCATGACCAGCAGCCCCTGTTCGTATGATTGACCATTGAGGCCTACAATTTGCTCTGTGGAAAGGTTGGTCATCAATAAGGAACCGGCGATAACCCCCGCTGTCAGACTTCGTCCTCCCAGAAAATATCCATCAGATGTGGATTCATCCGTTTTACGTGTAGCAATATAAGAGATGATTCCGACCAGGATGGTAAATCCCAAAAACGATATGATGGCCATAAGTGGTTTTTGTTTGAAGTAAATAGTACTTGTCTTGAAAGCGCCTAAATTTAGAAATTTATAACACATTTCTTTGAATTTGACGGACTATTTTCTCATTTGAATACGTCGGTAAGTTTCAAAATCCCAATTTCAAGACCAGGAGATACAGAAAGGATGATCGAAAGATTATTTCAATTCTTTAAGTATCAGTATATGCATGATATTCCCTAAATTTGCCAGGGAGAATCTTTTGAGATAAGAACCACCTTAGTCCATTGAAATCAGATAAAATTAATATGAAAAATCTACCATCCACTTTGCTGTTTTTATTAGTGACATGCTTATTCCTGGCTTGCAACAGTGGTCAGGAGAGCGGAAGTGCAGAAGATCATGAACATGTAGAAATGCACGACGGTCACGATCACATGAAATCAACCGATGGAAAAGATAAGTCAGGTCCCGAATACACCTCCAAATACATTTGCCCCATGCATTGTGAAGGAAGTGGAAGCGATGAACCTGGTGAGTGTCCGGTCTGTGGTATGGATTATAAATTGAACGAGGAGGGGTAATTCCGCATTTTACAAAATACCTTGATTTCTACCCGGCGCGCTCTCGCTTGAAAATATATAAAATGAGCAACACAGAGTTACTCCTATGGATGATCTCCCGGCTCAATTTCAATATTCCTCAAACTTGCATCTGCTGAGATTGTGAGTATCGGATTGGTTGGTAGCCGCCTTCAATTCCGTCTCTCGATAATACGATCTGCCACAGTTGGTTGGATCGGGCGCGAAAGGCTCCGGCGCAGGATAAAAGATAGTACGTCCACATTCGGTAAAAACGCTCTGAGTAATTGCTTTTTAATTGATCCCAATGATCGTTGAAATTTGCATACCAGGCCAGAACCGTATGGTCGTAGTAAGCGCTGAAATTGTGCCAATCTTCCATCACGAGTGTGTTTTCAAGTGCTTTTCCGATTTGCTTGATCGAAGGCACCATCCCATTGGGAAAAATGTATTTGCTAATCCAGGCGTCAGCCTTCCGGGCTGAGGTATTCCGACCGATGACCTGGATCAGACACAACCCATCTGGCTTCAGGGACCGGGCTATCGTATTCATGTAGGTTTTATAATTCTTATATCCGACGTGTTCCATCATCCCCAGGGAGACGATTTTGTCAAATTTTTCATTGATGTCCCGATAATCCTGGAGCCTGATTTCGACGGGCAATCCTTTACATTCTTCACGTCCGTATTGGGCCTGATCCCTGGAAATTGTAATGCCTGTGACTCGTGCATCGTATTTTTCGGCAGCGTATTTGGCAAAACTTCCCCAGCCACATCCAATATCCAGGACATGATCACCTGGTTTAATATGTAATTTTTGACATACCAGGTCGAGCTTGGCTTCCTGAGCTTCATCCAGGGTATGGGCATCCTTCCAATACGCACAGGTATACACCATCCTTTTGTCCAGCATGGCCTGATACAAATCCCGCCCGATATCGTAATGATGAGTTATGCTGGATGATGCTTTGTTGCGGGTTTGAAGATTGAGTAAAGAAGCTTTGAAGTAATGATAGATGTTCTGGGGATTAAGCGTGAATTTTTCGTCAAGCCTGTGTTTCAGGAGCCGGTAAAAGAATTCATCGAGACTGGGCGCGTCCCACCAGCCATCCATGTATGCTTCACCAAAGCCCAGAGAACCCTGGCGGATGATTCGATGGTACAACTTATCGTTGTGAACCTGGATGTCCCATGGTTGATCACCATTGACGGTAATGCCTGCATCGGATAATAAGGAGATGATCTGTTTCATTGTACACAATTGAAATTGGTTCCCAAATTTCCGACACCGGACCTCGAATCACATATAGGAAAGTAGCGTCGGAGTCTATGCCATTTTCAATGTAAGAAATATTTTGGTATTTTGAAAATAATCCAACTTAAATATTGGGATCGATTTACTATGCTTTGTTTTTAAATTTATGACTGGTCATCCTGACCAGGTATACGATTCCCGGGCAATTGGAAATGGATGCTGTGAAAATCGCGCGGGACTATGTAGTAAACGTAAGCACATGCGGGATGTGTTGAGGCATGATGTAGAAGTCAGTAGCAAATTTGCTCCTGCAGGGATCAGACATAGGTCAGACCTGCTCCCACGATCCACATTAGGAGAGAAGCCGGATTGAAGTAGGGTTGAGTTAGGTTATGAGATTGCGAATAAGTCCCTGCCTCGTGCCACTTAAGCTCGAACTGCTCGGTTTGGAACGTTGTGTGATCTCGTAAAACGTAGTGCACCGGTCATTAAGTTCGTGATACTTAAGACGAAAAAGAATCTGTCAGAAGTGTCGCTAATTTACTGACTGGTGCACAAGCTGTGCGCCGATGAAATTACAGGCGATTACCCCAGGGACCCTGAATGGCTACCGTGAGCCCGGCCGACTGGATATTGACAAATAAAGTATCTCCACTGGGTGAAAAGCACACTCCGGCAAATTCAGAGGGATATCCAATGTTTTTGGCGATATGGTACATCTCACCTTCCGGGGTAATCCCGACCAGCCTGGGTTCGCTTTTGTCCTCGGCTACCACGACATCGCCCCATGGAGCTACGGTCAGGTTATCGGCGAACTGCATCAAATTGGAATCCATCGATTCGATAAAGAGCTCCAACTTCCCGGCTTTTTCCTGTTCCCGTTCCGTCCCCTCGCATTCACTGGGAATGTACTTGAATATTTGTCCGTTGTTTTCCTTGCCGCCGTTGGTGCAGGCAAAATAAACTTCGTCGTTGCCATACCACATACCTTCGCCCCGTGCAAACCGGGCAGCCCCCTGGTCAAAACCACGGAACCGCAGATCGTCATCGTGGTCTTCAATATTTTCCATATCAATCCAAACCACCTCGACTGGCTTATTCGCCGGAAATTCGGGTTCCCCTGTTTTCTTCCAGTTGCGTGTATCCCGGGACGGCTGATCTTTGATCATGAGCGCCTGTAATTTCCCTGAACTCATATCACCGTATTTATCCGGAATAAAGCGATAAATCAATCCTTCGCTATCGTCTTCGGTTTGATACACGATACTGGTTTTGGGATCTACCGCTACCGCCTCATGGGTAAACCGACCCATCGCGCGCAACGGAACGGGATCCACCAGCCCTGTCGATGCGGAGGCTTTTATTTCAAAATTATATCCGTGGTCTTTTTCCAGAAATTCCCCGGCTCGTGCGGAGGTTTCTTCACAGGTGATCCAGGTCCCCCATGGGGTAGGTCCCCCTGCACAGTTGCGATATGTTCCCGTGAGACTCAGGAATTCTTTCTCCACTTCCTGTTTTTCTTCGTCAAACACCACGTTGGTTGTCCCGCCCATACCGATCCGCTCTCCGCTTCCAAAATCGTATATTTTGTTCTTCTGTATTTTATCGAGCAATTCCCCTTTTGGTCCGTACGGCCCCTGTTCGATATCGCCCGGGCTTACTTCGTGATTGCGAACAAGGATGACCTTCCCATTCTCCTCAAAAGCGGCCATTCCATCCGCGAGGCCGGGCACCAGAAATCCGTCCGACATTTTATCCCCTTTTTTGGATATAATTTTATACGTAAATCCTTTGGGTAGAAGTAAGATATTATCCGGATCCGATAGAAGTGGGCCGTACCCGGTCTTGTGCATTCCCCCCGGGAAATGGGTGGTAAATCGATGCAAACCCATAAATCCCAGGCTTACAAATCCAGCTTCCTTAATAAATGTGCGTCTCGTCTTCATTAGCTTATTTTTGTTCTTTCCGCTAAAATAGGAAAACGAACCTTTATTCCAAGCTTGTTATGGTCAGTTCTCTGAGAATTAATGCTCAATTAAAGCTGCTTTGCCCGCAATCGTAGAGAATTGGCAATGACAGACACCGAACTAAAGCTCATAGCCAATGCAGCGATCATCGGGGAAAGTAAAATTCCGAAAAACGGCCACAAGACACCTGCGGCGATCGGGATTCCAAGGGTATTATAGATCAAAGCAAAAAACAGATTCTGCCTGATGTTTTTCATCGTGGCATGGCTGAGGGTTTTGGCCTTCACAATGCCCTGCAAATCCCCTTTGACCAGGGTGATCATCGCACTTTCAATGGCGACATCGGTTCCTGTCCCCATGGCGATACCCACATCACTCCTGGCCAGTGCAGGCGCGTCATTGATCCCGTCCCCGGCCACTGCGACAACTCTGCCCATCTGCTGTAACCGTTCCACTTCCTTAAGTTTTTCATCGGGAAGCATGCCTGCCTTGAAATCTGCCAATCCCAATTCGGATGCAACGGCTGCCGCAGTTTGAGGATTATCGCCGGTCAGCATCACCACTTCGATGCCTTTTTCCTGTAGCGATTTAATCGCAGCTGCACTGGTGGGTTTTATCTGATCCGCAATCACCAAATAGCCGCTGACCTGGCCATCAATAGCCAGGTAAGATACTGTTTTGCCTTGTTGTTGGAATCCGTTGGCAGTTTCAATCGTCTGCAGGGACAGGTCGGCCGAAACCGATTCCATCAGTGCATCATTTCCCAGCGCCAACGATTTTCCCTGCACATTGCCCACGACTCCTTTTCCTGTAATCGCTTCAAAATCCCGGGATTCCAATATCGATACACCTTGCTCTTTTCCGTATTGGACCGTGGCATAGGCTAAGGGGTGTTCGCTGAATGAATTCAATGACACCATATATTGAAGGATGTGTGCTTCGTCGTACTCCTCCACAAATGTACCGACTTTTTCTACCGTAGGTTTCCCTTCCGTAATCGTGCCGGTTTTGTCGATGATCAGGGTATCGACCTGATCCATTCTTTCGATCGCTTCGGCGTTTTTGATCAGCACGCCATTTTGTGCTCCCTTGCCTACACCAACCATGACCGACATCGGTGTGGCAAGGCCCAATGCACAGGGACATGCGATGATCAGTACCGCGATCGCATTAATCAGGGCGTATACGTAAGCGGGTTCGGGGCCCCAGAAAGCCCATACGATAAAAGTGATGATTGAAATGATGACCACAGCGGGCACAAACCACGCGGAGATTTTGTCCGCCAAATTTTGGATCGGAGCTCTGCTTCGACTGGCGTTGTTCACCATTTGGATGATTTGGGCCAGTAAAGTATCTGTGCCTACCTTCTGAGCTTCCATCAAAAAAGACTGGTTCCCGTTAATCGTTCCACTGGTGACCTGGTCCCCTTGTGCTTTGGTGACCGGGATGGGTTCACCGGTAATCATTGATTCATCAATGCTGGTATTCCCTTCGGTAATGACCCCATCCACGGGAATTTTATCTCCGGGTTTTACGCGAAGTATATCTCCCGGGTGAATCGCATCAATACTGACTTCGATTTCTTCACCGTTGACAACTTTTACCGCTTTGTGTGGGGCTAATTTCAGCAATTCCTTAACGGCTGCATTGGTTTTGCTGTGTGCCCGGGCTTCCAGCAACTGCCCGAGCAGAACCAGGGTCAGAATGACGGTAGCCGCTTCGAAATATACGTGAACTACGCCGTGATCTGATTTGAACTGGTCGGGGAAAAAACCAGGGAAAAGTAAGCCGAAAAAACTGAATAACCAGGCCACTCCGGCTCCGATACCGATCAGCGTAAACATATTGGGGTTCCAGGTCACGATGCTTCTCCATGCGCGTTCAAAAAACATCCATGTGGCATAAAATACCACGGGAATGGATAATCCAAACTGGATCCAGTTCCAGTACTTTTGATCGAGAATCTGGTACAATGGATTGTCGGGTATCATTTCGCTCATGGCGATGATAAAAATAGGCAGGGTAAAAGCCATTGCAATCCAAAACTTTCGGCTCAACCGCTGATAATTCGCCTCTTCTGCAGATATGCTCGGTTCCAGCGGGACTAGATTCATTCCACAGATGGGGCAGGAACCGGGCTCGTCACTGACAATTTCCGGGTGCATGGGGCATGTCCATTGCTGTCCCTGAGAAGTTAATTGAATTTCTTCGACCAGGTCCATCCCACAAACCGGACAATCTCCGGGTTGATCGTACGTTTTATCACCCTCACAATGCATCGGACAGTAAAAAACGCCGGTGCCCGTGCCTTTTTGTTTTTGGGTTTCTTTGTTCCTATTTGGATGGGATGAATGGTGGTGCGTTCCGTGCTCGTGAATGGTGTACTGATCCCCCTCTTTTTGCAGCGCTTCCTGGAAAGTTTCGATGGGAATATGGGAGGCCATTACGATTTCCGCCTGGTGGTTGTCCAAATCCACTGTGACCTCTTCCACGCCTTCCACTGCCCGGAGGGTTTGCTCGACGTGATTGCGACATCCGTTGCAGGTCATCCCGTGGATGTGATAGGTATGCTTCATCGAAGTAGTGGAGTGATGATCCTGATGCGTTTCGTGCTCGAGAATGGTGTAGCGATCTCCTTCTTTTCGCAGCGCTTCCTGGAAAGTTTCGATGGGAATATGGGAGGCCATTACGATTTCCGC
>CALGAA010000037.1 GCA_937952445.1 uncultured Bacteroidota bacterium
TTTCGGCCTCCTGCAATACCTCCAGCGCGTCGATTCGCCCCCAGTCTTCCCACGCAAAACCAAATGGCCGGCGGTTGGTCGGTGCAACCAAATAACCCCAATCCTTTTTGGAGTATGCGTTTGCCTGATTTACGGCTTCGACAGAAGCTCCATGCACAGAAAGAAAGAGAGCCTGGCTGTCTTGTTGGGGATTGGTACTCGGAGCGACACTGAAATATTGAACACTGCTATCGACACGACTGATGAACGTTCTCTTGTGGTGTACCTTGTTGGACAGCAATCGTGATCACGTGGGTCGATATCACATTTCCCTGCGGATCGTGAAGTTCCAATTTGATCTCCCGGTCTCCTTCAGGAATGGATTTATCGAATGGAATGAGGAACGGAACTTTTTGAACCATACGAGGGGAAATGGTGCGGATTGGTGTTTCCGAGCTCAGATTCCCCAGTTTACAACGGATGGAGTATCCTGAAATGTTCTGGTTGGTGGTATTGAGAATGCGTACGGCACCCAGGAATTTCCGGTCGGATTCCTCGATCAGTAAGTCCGGTAGCAAAAGATCACGTGGAGTAAACATAACAGGACTTTCAGGCCGGATCAGCCTGGCCCGCATTCGGTTAAAGCGGCCGGAGGAAAGCACGAAAGTATTCACCCCCTTGTTCACGCGGATGGGGATTAGACTCCAGCCAAAATCATAATGATCGCCTTCCTGAGGAAGTCCGTTGATTAATACTTGCGTATGCCCCGACCCCTCAAAAATCAAAGTTTCTTCTGTTGGCGAGTCGTATTCCAAAAAGAGGTAACCAGAACGCAATCGCTGATCCTGGAACGTACTCGTACTATCGGTTTGGAGCGGTTGCCACGTCATTTCATTCCCCAGATAATCCACATCAAAAACCTGGTTTTCTTTTACTATCTTGTCCGGATGAAGAAGAAATTCCTTAAAGATCGGGTGATCCGGAAAAGTGGCGGACCGATTGCCGATAATATTGAGTGGAAGGACAAGCGCCTCGTCAAAAACATGAACCAACTCGCCTTCGTGAATGTCGTCTATCTTTTCCTTACCGAAATATTCGACGATATTGCCGGTTCTATCCTGGGCCAGTACCGTTGGATTTGGAACAAATAGGAAATGTAAAAATGGGAGGAGGAAAAGGAGATAAGTCTGTTTCATACGGAAGATTTTAATTCCATTTTTGTCAACCTGATTCAAATGGTCGGTGATTCTTTTCAGGTTGACGGGTAAACCATCATACAATATATCAAATTATACCGTTTTTTTGTTGCATTGTCGTTCAAATATAACTGTGCATATGCTGATGAACCTGCCTTTTGACTAAAAGCGGGGGAGCTCACGATCGTTAATGAAATGCTGCAGAGAGGAAAGAAAGACACCCGTCGTCAGGTTGATGTTGGTTTCATGTTACACGGCACATGTCTGGGGCACACGGCCCGGGGGAATATAATCCGGGATATCCACCACCTTCAGAATGATAAAGATATTATATTAATATCAGTATAGTGGATTCTTTTCATGGAGTCCGGCCCAATGGTGCTCAGGAATAAAGGTATCCCAGCATTAAAAGAAATGAAATCACGACGTCGGAATTTACCTGGAGGTATTCACGCAGGGTCTTCAGGGCCGAAACCATATGGTTTTTAACCGTATTCGTTGAAATATCCAGCCGCTCAGCGATTTTCCTGTGGGAAAGTCCTTCCTGCCTGCTCATTTCAAAAATCAGTAATTGCTGGGAAGTCAGTTGGTTTTTTGCTTTTTCCAGGCATTGGAGGTACTCCTCTTCAATTAAAGCATGATCGGCGTTGGATTGACTGGCTTCAATGATGTTCCACATTTCTTGCCGGAGCTTACGGTTTCTGGCCTGGTACCGAAGTTGGTCGACCACCTTGTGGTGCGTAATTTGAAATATAAAGGACCGAATATTGCGCACCTCTGTCAAATCCTTTTGGCACAATATCTCAAAAACTTCCTGTACGATATCGTGGGATCGGTCTGTGGATTTTAAATTTTTATAGGCAAATCCAAAAATTTGATCCTTGTACTCCTGATAGAGCTTAGCAAGCTGAGAATCAGCTGACAATGAATTGTTAAAACTGAGTAAATGTCGTCGCATTCTTCACTTTTTTTCACTTTTCACCTTCAATATTACGGAAAATTTAATAATAATCTTAAATTTGACTAGTCCTGTTCACTTTTAATTTCGACATGCTGATGAACGCTTTTAATCCAATTTCCAAACAGAATTTTGGGATGGAAAAACGATAAAAACGACCATCAATTGGGGATTAAAGGTGCTACAGCTTGAACGATTAGAGGATTGAAACCTGGGGATTGAAAAGTCCGGAAAAAGCTTTGGTCGAAATGTGAAAAGATCACCAGTGCTATTGGCTCTGCAAATACTATAAAAAAGAAATTGAAAATAAATCAAAAAAGGGACAACCTACTGCTAATAAGAAAATAGTGTACGTACCCTATTTTTGGACGAAAGTCAAAATAATTGGAATTTTAATCAAACCATAAAATTTTGTAATTTGAAATCGATAGGTACTTTAACAAAAGGATGCTTTTTCCTGTGCATGGGATTCCTTCTGATGGGACCGCTGCATGCCACAGCAAAAGGAGATCGCGAGGCCAGTATGGTTTTGGTGAATGGATCAGAGGACGCCCCCATGACCAGATCGGACAAGTCGAAAAAAACAAAATTGGAGCTGCGAGAGGCAGACATGTTGGATCTGCTGCCCCTGGATATAAAAGGGACAGTGGTGGATCAAAATGGCGATCCCTTGATCGGAGTGAATATTCAGGTGAAAGGAACTGAAAAAGGTTCATTCACCGACTTCGATGGCAATTTTACAATCGAGGGTGTAGAGGATGATGCAGTGCTGGTGTTTTCTTATCTGGGCTATACCACCCAGGAGGTGAGCGTTGATGGGCGGGAAACCATTGACGTGGTTCTTCAGTCCGACTCGGAATTGTTGGAAGGTGTGGTTATTTCTGCTTATGGAACGAAGCAAAAACGGGAAAGCGTTTTGAGTTCGATTTCCACCGTCAATACGTCAGAGCTTAGGGTTCCTTCAAGTAATATTACTACGGGATTTGCGGGAAAATTGCCGGGCGTCATCGCATTTCAAAGATCAGGTGAACCCGGACTGGACGACGCTCAGTTTTTTATCCGGGGAATTACCTCGTTTAGTGCTGCGGGTAAAAAAGATCCACTCATCCTGGTAGATGGCATCGAAATGTCTTCCCGGGACCTTGCCCGGATCAACGTGGATGATATTGCGGCTTTTTCGATTTTGAAAGACGCCAATGCCGCTGCCTTATACGGTGCACGGGGTGCCAACGGCGTTATTCTAATTACCACCAAAATGGGACGTCCGGACAAACTGAGCATCAGCTTGAGGGCGGAAACATCCAATTCATACAACGCGGATTTGGTCGAATTGTCGGATCCCATCACCTATATGAAATTACATAATGAGGCGGTGCGAACAAGGGACGCTGAGGTGGTTTTACCCTATTCCCTGTCCAAAATACGGGAAACCGAACTGGGCTCAGATCCGGTCCGGTATCCTTCGGTAGACTGGTATGATTACATGATCAACGATAAAGCCGTCAACAACCGAATCAATCTCAATTTGACCGGGGGTGGTCAGACAGTGCAGTATTATCTGGCAGCAAATTATCTGGAAGAAAATGGGATTTTGAAAGAAAACAAGCAAAATCTCATCAATAACAATATCAATATCAATCGTTTTCAGGTTCGTTCCAACGTAACCATTAAATTTGCTCCAACCACAACCGGGGTTATCCGGGCCTATGGAACCTTTGATGATCAGACCGGACCCCCATTGGGTGGGGCGCAGGTATTCCAGGCTGCGCGAAATGCTTCACCGGTGCGGTTCCTGCCGTTTTATGAACCCGATTCCACCAATCAGTTTTCCAAACATATTCTATTCGGATCAGGTCCCGAACTTGGGGTTTACCACAACCCCCTGGCCAGCGTAGCGAGTACTTTTCAGGAGCAGAAAAGCTCGATGATGCTAATGCAACTGGAAATGGAGCATAATTTTATCGAGAATGCACTCGATGGTCTGTCCCTGCGCGGCGTGTTCAACATTATGCGACATTCTTCAAATGCTTTTTCCAGAGGATATAACCCATTTTTCTATTCACTCGCATCCACAGTAGATGGATCGTATAGATTAAATCCCCTCAATCCGGATACAGGGACCGAATACCTGACTTATTCCGATGGGGCCCGGACCGCCCAGGCTTCGATTTATGGTGAAGTTCGGTTAGCCTACAATAAAATATTGAATGATCTCCACGATATCAGTGGTACCCTGGTAGGAACGATTCGATCGGAAACCAGTACGGCGGAGGTGGACCGCGATTTTGCCTATCGTTTGCAGGCCTCCCTCCCGCGGCGTAACCTCTCCTCTGCTGGTCGGTTAGCGTACGGGTATGATTCCAGGTATTTTATGGAATTCAACTTTGGATTGAATGGTACGGAGCGATTTGCGAAACACAACCGCTGGGGCTTTTTCCCATCTGTGGGTGTAGGATGGAATATTGGAAATGAGGCATTCATGGTAGGTGTACAGGATGCCATAACAGAATTGAAAATTCGCGGGACCTATGGACTGGTCGGAAACGATCAGATTGGGTCGGTGTATGATCGGTTTTTTTACCTGTCACGGGTTAACGTGAACGGTCCGGGGTATTGGTTCGGTTTGGACCGGGACTATACCAGTGGTATCAGTATCGACCGATATGCGAACGAATTAATTACCTGGGAGATTGCGAAAAAAGCCAACCTGGGTCTTGATCTTGGATTGTTCAACAAGCTTACATTAAATGCTGAACTTTTCCGGGAAGAGCGCAGCAATATTCTGCAAACAAGGACGGACGTACCCTCTACCCTTGGGTTGAGAACGATCCCACAGGCCAATATCGGTGTAGCTGAAGGTAAAGGTTTTGAAGTTTCAGCGCAGTATTTGCAAACATTTGGGACAGAAATATGGATCGTTGGAAATGGTAATTTCACCTATGCGACAAGTAAGTATCTGAAATTTGAAGAACCGGATTACAGTGATGTTCCATGGAGATCTCAGGTAGGTCTTAAATTGGGCCAGCCGTTGGGGTATATCGCTGAGCGGTTTTTTATCGATGATGAGGAAGTCAGCAATGCACCGGTTCAGGAATTTGGAGAATACCGGGGAGGAGATATCAAGTACAAAGACATCAATAAAGATGGAAGGATAAATTCTGATGATCTCGTTCCCATCGGTTTCCCTACGGTCCCTGAAATTATTTACGGTGCCGGTTTGTCCTTTGGAATCCATTCGTTTGACATCTCCGTCTTTTTCCAGGGTTCGGCCCGGTCTTCGTTCTTCATCGATGCTGCAGCTATTACACCTTTCGTAAATCAGGGACAGCGTGGATTGCTGGAACTCATTGCCAACGATCACTGGTCGGAGAACGATCGAAACCTGGAGGCATTCTGGCCCCGTTTGTCAGAATACACCATTACCAACAACGTCCAGAACAGTACCCACTGGCTTCGAAATGGATCTTTTTTACGGTTAAAATCGGCGGAAATAGGCTACACCCTCCCCGAGCATCTGACCCAAAAGGCATTTATCCAGGCTTGCCGGGTGTACGTCAGCGGACTAAACCTCCATGTCTGGTCCAAATTTAAACTATGGGATCCAGAGATGGCCGGAAATGGATTGGGTTATCCTATTCAAAAGGTGATCAACTTCGGAATCAAACTTGACCTTTAATTAAAGCAATTATATACATGCTCTATATATCAACAAAATTAAATATGAAGAAGATATCGTTAGTCATAATTGTCTTACTTGGTTTCCAATTTTACAGTTGTGAATTTATCGACGTAGTACCGGAAGAGGCTCCTACATTGGAGCATGCCTTTTCCAACCGGGCAGTGGCTTACAAGTTTCTGAATACATGTTATTCGCACCTGCCGGATCCCACCGATCCTTTTTATTATCCCGCCCATTTTACCAGCCGGGATGAACTCGAGCTTCGGGACCCGCGTGCTGTAAACAATTCCATTGCCGGAAAAATTGCACAAGGACTTCAGTCCGCCAGCAATCCATTGCAGGATTACTGGTCGGGAAGAAATGGCGGAAAAGCTTTATATGTGGGAATTCGGGATTGCAATATATTCCTAGAGAATATTCACAAGCCCCAGGACATTCAGGAGGTGGAAAGACAACGGTGGATTGCTGAGGTGAAGTTTCTCAAAGCCTTCTACCATTTCTTTCTGATGAAACTTTACGGCCCGGTGGCGATCGTGGATGAAAATTTACCCATCTCTGCTACACCTGAAGAAACACAGGTGTACAGGGAACCGATCGATGTCTGCGTAGACTATATCGTTAATTTGCTGGATGAAGCCAGCGAGGATTTGCCACCAGTACTGACCGATCCGGATATGGAAATGGGCCGCATCACCAGACCCATAGCGCTGGGGGTGAAAGCCAAAGTATTGGTATGGGCAGCCAGCCCTTTGTTCAACGGCAATCCGGATTATGCAGCGTGGGTTGATAACCGCGGTCTGCAATTGATACCATCGGAGTATGATCCTTCCAAATGGCAACGGGCGGCGGATGCGATCAAGGAAGCGATAGATGTGAGCCTGGAATATGGGCACAGATTGTACGAGTTTAATAAATTTTCAGGTGGACCGAGTGCGTTTAAAATGAATGATACGGTCGTTCAATTGATGACGATACGAAAAGCGATCACGGAGGATATTAATAGAAATCCTGGTGTGATCTGGGCGACACAGGAACAATTCGCCAATAGCAAAGGGGGTGCAGGTGGCTCTGGCCTTAGCCTGGCTTCGCTCGGAAACATGCTGAGGAGCCTTTGGCCGGCCCTATATGCTCAGGACGTTAACTTCCAGGCGAATTATTACCGCGCTTCCTGGCATATGGGCGAATTATACTATTCCAACAATGGTGTTCCGATCCAGGAGGACAAGTTTTACGATTACGCCAATCGACACGAACCTCGCCTGGCTCTCCCCGCTGACAATCATCACTCATATATCGCAACGGGCGAGGTGACAGCAGGGATTAACTTTTATCGCGAACCGAGATTTTACGCCGGATTGTGCTTTGACCGGGGATTTATAGAGCTATCGACAACCACCGACGACAGCGGTGAAAGCTTCGAATTTTGGAGAGCACGGTACGGAGAAGTGTCCAACGCCGTGGGTCTGGGGACTTATAATCCCAAAAAACTGATGGCCTTTGAATCGTCAGGATCACAGGGGGACAACAACAAAACGTATTCCCCATACAACTACCAATTCCCCTTGCTTCGCCTCTCGGATTTGTTTTTGCTCTATAGCGAGGCATTGAACGAGATCAAATCAGAACCCGATGAAGAGGTGTACCGATGGATCGATATGGTCCGGGAGCAGGCCGGCCTGGATGGCGTGGTGGAATCCTGGCAAAAAGCATCCACCAAACCGGATGCGCCGAGAAATAAAGCTGAAATGCGCAAAATTATCCAGCGGGAGCGAATGATCGAACTCGCTTTTGAAGGACAACGCTTCTGGGATGTCCGACGCTGGAAAATAGCAGATCAGTATTGGACCCTTCCGCCCACAAGCTGGAGTCCTGAAAAAGATTACGAAGATTATTACGAAGTCTTTCACTACGGAGAACCGCGGAGTTTCACCTTCCGGGATTACCTATACCCCATCCGGGAAAGTGATCTGAGGGTCAATCCCAATTTGGTTCAAACGTATGGATGGTAACCGGAAAGAAAATGGAAAGGAATAAGTTATCAAAATATAGTGTACGAGATATGAAAAATGTTTTTTATTCTTTGTTAATCGCAGTGGTTTTATCTCTCCACCTGGGATGTGAAGAGGAAATGGAAGGACCTCTGACCTGGGATTCTGAACCGATTACCAGCTACGAAATCGAACCCATTTATGGAGGGGCTGTGGTCCGTTATGACGTGCCCAACGATGAAAATTTGCTGTACGTGATGGTGGAATACGAAAGGAATGGAGAGATGTTTACCGAAAAGGCATCCTTGTACACCAACGAATTGAGAATCGAGGGATTTAACCATCAAAATGAAGTTACGGCGCAGCTTTTTAAAGTCAATAAAGAAGGTGCCAAATCTCAGCCCCTCCAGATAAAGTTTACCCCGATGGAGCCGGTCATTAGTTTGGCGGTAAAATCCCTCACCATGGATTTTACATTTGGTGGTGTGCTCGCCACGTGGGAGAACATTACATCGACGAGCCTGGGGGTGCATCTGCTTAGCGTGGATTCGGTGACTCAGGATCTGGAAACGTCAGAGGTGTATTTTTCAACCGTTAGATCTGATTCGTACGCTTTCCGGGGATTTGAACCAAAACAATCGACCTTTGGCATATATTTTGAAGATCAATGGGGCAATACCTCCGATACGACTTACCTTGAGGGAACGCCATTGTATGAAACTGCTATCGAAAAGCCATACGGGGATTTCCGAGCCCAAATTCCATATGACAACGCTACCAATTTGAGTAGTACTTATTCGTTCGAAAAAATTTGGGACAACATCGTCAATACCAGCCGTAACGGGTGGTTAACGGTGTCCGGTTCCAGTGGGTTGTCGATTACCATCGATCTGGGCAAGCCGGTGAAACTGAGCCGGATTGTCATCCATGGTTATCACATCAATTCTCCGTACGGCCAGGTCAACATCACCAACTGGGAGGGTTGGGCTACCCGCGAGATCGATTTCGATTTGTTGGATGATAAAGATTATTGGTTGGATGAAGAAAGCGTGAGAATCGGGGCGATCCACGATGTACCGGTTGATTACACGCTGCCTGATCGGACCTTCAAGGACGACTGGCAGTATTTGGGGTATCATGAGATCACCAGGTACGACCTGTTAACGCCACCGGATCCACAAGGTGTTCTTAACCTTTCTGAAAATGGGATGGAATATATTATGCCGCTGGAAAATGAACCGGTGAGGTACATCCGGTTGTTTGCCCGGGAGGTTGCAGGTGTAAAGCCACCGCCAAACACCAATTATTTTTCCATGGGAGAAATTACCGTATATGGGGATGATACGGTGCCATAAATCACCCTGGAATCCGACTATTCGATTATATAAATAAAATGATATGAAACCATATATTTCCTACTTATTCTACGCTCTTCTCTTCGTGATGTCCTTCCAATTCACCTCGTGCGACAAGATGGATGACATTCAAAAACAATACGCCGATGAAGAGGAAATTATATACCTCGGAAAGATTGATTCCGTGAAAGTTATTCCGGGATTTGGCCGTGTCAAATTGACCTGGGAAGTGAGTGCTGATCCGCGGATCCAGCGAGTCCGGGTGTATTGGAATAACAATGCGGAATCCATCGTCAAAGAATTTAATCGTAGCGTTTCGGGTCCGGTGAAGGATTCGATTTTTATCGAAAACCTTCCCGAAGGAAATTATACCTTCGAGTTGCGGTCTGAAAGTGACGAATACAACCCTTCCTTGCCGACGATTGCTTCTGGCACCGTTTGGGGCCCCAACCGGGGTGATGATTTGGGTACCAGAACGGTGAACAGTTTTGATCTGGATGTTTCCGAAGCTACATTTACACTGGGTCTGAGTCCGGTGCAACAAATAAGTGCAGAAGACAGTATGGTGTTTTCCGAGATTAATTATACGACCACCACTGGTGCTGACCGAACGATCCGCATTCATCCGGATTCATCACAGGCATTCCTGGAAGATTTTGCTACAGGTGAGGATTTCACCATCCGGGATGCCTTCGTTTCGACCATTGTCATCGACACTGTTTATAACAATTATCGGGAATATATTTCACCCCAGGTGGTACAGGGATCCGGCCAATTGCTGGATGTGAAAGGGCAGGAAGACAGTAAAGTTTTTGCCGTATCAGACAGCGTTTTTATGGAATGGACGGTTGACGGGGCGTTGGTAAGTTACAATTGGGATGGAAGCATGGTTTCTTCCGTCGATCAAAATATCGTGGGAGAGATTTCCAGAGATAGTTTTGAGCATTTCTTTCACTACACTACTGACAAATACATCGGGATTACTCACGATGGAAAGGTTTTTATGCACCAGGTGGTCAATGACACGCTCACCAATGTATTAACGCCTTCCGGCGAGGAGGCAATGGGCACCGGTTTTGTTTTTGAGCAATTTGTACCAGGAATCGGATACTTTTATTCAGTGACCAGTGGAACTGGAGAATTAAAGACCTGGTTTGCGCAGGAAAATGCCACATGGGGTTCTCCGAACGGATCTACCGTGGCGACCAATTTTCACCGATTCCGGACGATGACTTTATTCAATACAAATCTTTTGGCCATTGATCATGATGGTGATTTGTGGTACATCACCGTTAGGGCCAGCGGAGAACCCAACGTATATCGGAAAATCGGAAGTGGCTGGGATCGATTCCAGGGATTGGTGGCCGTCGGAACCAGTTTGGTGGCGTATGATGATGAGGGTAATATTTATTCATTTGAACAGTTCAATACCGAGACCGAATTCAGGGTCATTGATTGATCAATAATCGGGTGGACAGACGGGCTGAAAAAGGAAGGGCAGATGAGGATTTTATGGATATATATCGCTGTGTTTTGGCCAGTGTTCGCCACAAGCCAGGCGGTGATATTCCAGCCTGATTCGATCCCTATGGTAAATGGAGAAGTCGTATTTGATGTTGGATTTGATTTCGATCTTTCTCAATCCCAATACAATGCCCGGATCAATCAATTTTTGAGTAAACAATTCAACCCGGTATCGGGAGAGATTACGGAGAAAACGCCCGATCTGACCAGATGTCAGGTCACTGATTACATCAGCGTAGGCGACAATTTTTTCCAAAGTTTTGGCATTTATATGCTCTACGACCTCACCCTGAGGGTTGTGGATGGTCATACTCAAATGAGAATTGACAACATTAAATATCTGGAACAAGGATATTACGACACGTATGTCGATCCTTCTGACACAAGGACAATTCCCCTCTATACCGCAGCAGAAATTATGATTGATCATCAATTCAAGCAACTCTTCGTGAAAAACGCCTCGAGCCGGATTACAGAAACATCCCTGGAAAGAATCAATTCCATTGCTGCCGATCTGCATGATTTGTTTGAGGTCAATGAAAATTAAAAGGTAAAACGATACACGAACGGAATGGTACTTCATTTTAAGAAACGGGACTTGCCCCGCTTTATGCACCTATTGACGACCGTGATGGTTTTCTTTAGTTCGATTTTGATAAGCTTCGCTGGAGATTTGACCCCAGGTGGGATTACTCCTAAGGACTCAGTCGATATGATGTCATCTGGATCCCCTCCGGGATTTATTGATCACGGGGTCGCGTCACCCTATGCGCACCCACGCGGGATCATAGCTACAGAAGATGGAGAAGGGAACAATGTTTTGTTGATATGGTTATTCGACCACCGGGGTACTTTTGGATTATTGTCAGTGGATGTCAATAGTGGTAAAACCCGTCAGTTTGATATGCCTTTCCCCGTTGGCGGCGATGCGGTCTATTCCTCGATATTGGGATCCAATGGAAAGGTTTACACGTTGTTCAACAGCCATTTTGTTGAATTTGACCCCAAAACCCATGTTTTTACGTTCCAGCACCGTTCGACCCCGAGGATGGCCATGAGTATGACCGAAGATGACCAGGGCAGAATATGGGCAGTAACTTACCCCAACAGCGGAGTGATCCGTTTTGATCCCCGGACCAAAGAGTTTACGGATTTCGGCTCGCTACACCGCGAAAACTGGGCTCAGTACCCCAGGTTTATTTCGGTAGACGATTCGGGGTGGGTCTATTTTGGACTTGGTAACACCAATCGACAGATCGTGGCCTTTTATCCCGAAACAGGGGAGCGGTTTCCCGTCCTCGAGGAAGACGATCGGGGGAAAGGGATGTCGTACGTGTATAGAAATGTGAATGGGAAGGTCTATGGTCAGAGCATTAAGGACGAGGCCGAAGACTGGTATGAGTTGTATAAGGGCCAGGTCCGTAGTATCGGAACAGGCCATCACGTAGACGCCGTACCTCACATCACCGGTCCCCAGAGCCTTTCACATCTCCAATTTCCAAATGGACAGCGGGTAACCAGGGTGGATTTGATCAACCGAAAACTGACGGTAATGCAGCCCGACCAAACCCGGAGGCACATTACGTTTGATTATGAAACTGAAGGGTCATGGGTCCTCAATGTCATCGCTTCCCCGGACGGGAAATACGTTATCGGAGGAAGCTCGTTTCCATTTCGATTGTTCAAATATGACTACACTTCCGATGAATGGCAACGAACCAAAGCGTATGGTCAGTTTAATGCCTTCGCCACCAATGACCGGAATATTTTCTTTGGCTCCTATCCCCGTGGACACCTGTTAAAATGGGAATATCTGAACGACCCGACGGTCGATTTATCCACAGATCCGAACTATTCCCAACTCCTTTTTACCGGTGAACCTCATGTATACAGGCCTCATCGGGTTCTGGCACTTCCGGATAATCGAACCGTGATCATGGGTGGAACACCTGCCTATGGTTACACCGGGGGCGGATTGATGTTTTGGGATCTGGAGACGGGTGAGTCGGAGTTGTTTGAAGATAGCTCCATCGCAAAGGACCAATCAACGAAAAGCATGACCATATTGGAAAATGGTTACATCCTCGCTGGTACGACAACAGCGCCTGGCACTGGTGGCGAGAAAAAGGCTCATTTGGCTCATTTATATAAAATTCATCCCTCTGACCGGGAAGTGATCTGGAAAAAAGCACTGTTGGAGGGCGTTCAGGACTACAGTGACCTGATGACCCGGCCGGACGGACTGGTTTACGGCATCGCCGATTACAGAACCTTTTTCGTGTACGATCCGAAGAAGGATGCCATCGTTCACCACCACAACTTTGGGGACGAGTTGGGCCGCACCGTAGCCAGCCAATCGCCGCAAATTTTTGTAAAAGCGGAGGAAGATGTTTACGTATTGCTCCAAAAAGGGATCTACCGGATCAATGATGATAATTTTCAATTGGAATTGATAGCGCATACACCGGAACCCATCACCACGGGTGGTGCATTTCTCCATCAACGGATTTTTTACATCAGTGGGTCACACTTGTGCAGTTACGGGCCGATAAAATAAAGCCTCACCCGAAAAGTCCTTTACATAATATCAAACCAATGTACGGCATGGCTTTTCAATTTGCTTTTTGTCGGAAGAAGTTAAACCGCGAATAACCCAAACTACATCAGACTTTAGATGATGAAAATATGGCGTAAAAGAATCCGTCAGATTTGAATTAAGTAGTCACTGCACCCCCTTTGTGGTATATCAGGTAAATAAATTTCCATGGTTTTTTTACAGTTGTAGAAAATATTTCACATTTCCTTAGTCCCTAAACTATTCTTTTTCGACTTAGTATCAGTTGAACCCAAGTCAGATAAATTAACAAAGCGTGAGCAAAGAGCGATATTATGAGCTTTATCGTCAGTTTCTGGATCAAACCATTTCAGAAAATGATTTTCGTGATCTAATGGAATGGGTGTCAGATCCTCAGAATGACATCGCGCTGAAGACGTATATGGAAGAGCTGTGGGCTCAAGATACCTGGGATGCGAAAGACAGCCCGAGGGATTGGAAGGTCGTTCGAAACCAGTTGTTGCGTGGCTCATCCGCCATGACCCATGCCGATTCAAAAATTTCTGTGGTCAGGAATCAAAGAAAACACCTGATCTGGATTTATGCTGCGACAGGGGTGGTTGCGATTCTGGTCGGCTTGATGTTTTTCATATGGCAGCAGGAAAAATTCCAAATATACAGCACTGCGTTTGGGGAAACCCGGGAGATAAAGCTCGATGATGGTAGTGTAGTTACGCTCAATGCCAATTCGACGTTGTTCTGGGACTTGAAATGGCATCGTTCAGGAGAGCGATATGTGAAACTGGAAGGGGAAGCTTATTTCGATGTGGTTCAGACAAATACTAAGGATTTGTTCACAGTGGAAACTGATGACTTAACCATCCGGGTGCTCGGGACCACATTCAATGTTTCGGCGCGCAGAGACCAAACGGGAGTGACGCTTGAGACGGGCAAGATCGAACTGGATCTGAAGAAATCAGATGCACCCGTTGTGTCGATGCAGCCGGGCGATTATGTCCGGTATTCTTCGGCGGTGCACAGCCTGGAAAAAGCGACCGTTCAATCGATCACCGAATCTGCCAGTTGGTTGGACGGTGTGTTGATGTTTGAGAATGTGACCGTAGAGGAGATGTTTGAAGCGATCGAAGATCAATACGGGAAAAAGCTCGTGACGACGGACACTGCCCTATTGTCCCGGCGGATGTTCACCGGTATTCCCTACGAAGACTGGGCCGTAGCCAAGGAAGCTTTGGAATTGGCTCTGGGAGTGGAAATTGAAGAGAAAAGCAATGAATTGTTCATGAAATAAAGATTACGCGCCACACGGCTGTGGACGTTCAAATGGATAGTGATTTTATAATATTAAATGAATGAATATGAAAGACTTTTTTACCATGACTAAAGGAGGTGTTTTCCTGGTGATGGCCTGGTTGTTCATGATCGGACCGATTCAAGCAGAAAAAACCCCTGATCACCTCGTTGTGGGCCCTTCCATCGATGACGTATCTTTCGTAGATGCCATCAAAGAAATCAGCGCACGGTTTGAGGTATTCTTTACGTTCGATTTGAAATTGGTAGAAGGGATTATGGTGGATGATTCTTTCCGGGAATACCAATCTGTAGAAAACGCGGTGGAATATGTATTGCAGAAAACCAGTCTGAAGTACCGAATTATTCAGAATCAATACGTGATTATTTACAAGGACGATGACCAGGGAATCGAATCTCTTCGTCAGATGTCCAGGCATCTCGATGGTTTGATTAGTGAAGGAGAACAATCCGTTTCGGAACCGAGCAAACCTGAAGTTCGTGTGGCCCCCATCATTCCAACCAAGCCGGTTATTCGCCACATAGAGCCTATTGCATTCAATGTAGAGGGAACGGTAACGGATGAGAACGGCGAACCGTTGATCGGGGTAAATATTCAGGTAAAAGGGTCCAGTAAAGGGGCCTCTACCGACTTTGAAGGTGCTTTTACACTGGAAGGTATCGATGAAAATGCTGTTTTAATTGTGTCGTATGTCGGGTACGTTACCCAGGAGGTGTCGGTGTCGGGAAATCGAAATTTGTCGATTGTCATGGTAGCGGATTCTCAATTACTGGATGAAGTGGTCGTCGTCGGTTACGGAACCCAGAAAAAAGCGAATCTGACCGGCTCGGTTGCCACGATTTCAAGAGATATGCTGGAAAATAAACCATTGCCCAACGTAGGGGAAGTTTTGCGGGGAGTGTCTCCGAACCTCAATATCAACCTGGGTGCATATGGTTCAGAACCCGGCGCAGGCCTTACGTTCAATATCCGGGGTGTGGGATCGGTGAGTGGAAACAGTGCTCCATTGATCCTGGTCGACGGGGTTGAAATGGATATCAACAATATCGACCCTGGAACGATTGAGGATATTTCTGTACTGAAGGATGCCTCATCCTCTGCGATTTACGGATCACGGGCGCCTTTTGGAGTAATCTTGATTACCACCAAAAAAGGCAGTCGAAATGAGAACGTTCAGATCCAATACAACAACAATATGATCTTTGGGAAATCGATCGGTATTCCACATATGGAAAATTCCTTGATTTTTGCTACAGTTTACAATCAGGCCGCGGTCAACGCAGGAACGCCGCCACAGTATCCGGAGGAACAAATGGAACGGATCAGAGGATTTATAAATGGCACTTATTTGACCGAATATGATCCGGACAATCCTACGACATCCGTATTTACGGGGCGACGGATTGGGAATGCCAATTACGACTGGCCCCACATTTTGTTCAAGGATCATAAATTTGACCAACGGCATAACGTGTCCATCAGCGGAGGCAGCCAGAAAAGCCAATACTACATTTCGCTTGGATTTTTTGATCAGGATGGATTTTATGGATTTGGCTACGACGATTACAAGCGGTATGATCTGATGGCCAATCTCAATACCGATGCAACCGATTGGCTTTCTTTTGGATTTAGCGCCAAATACGCAAATACGTTTACCGATTATCCGATCGGAATCACCACGGTGGAACGACGATATATCGGGAACAGCTTGTATTCATTCGGACCTATCCAGCCCCGTTATAATCCGGACGGAAGTGAAGCAAACCCGCTTGTCCGATACCTGGAAAGCTCCGGTCGGGACAAAACCTTTGAAAATGACCTCTTGGTTACTTTAAAAACCGAACTGGAACCGATCGAAGGTTGGAAAACGAACATTTCCTACAATTACAATATTACGGAAACCAACCAGGATGTGACTTCGCTGCCCGTGTGGGTAGCCCTGGGCAACGGGACTTTTGGGAATATTGGAAAACCATCCAGTGCTTTCGAATCCAGACTGGCGCATTCTCCGTACTCGCTTTTTAATGTAGTCACCTCGTACGAAAAGCAGTTTACTAACAATTTTGTCAAACTTCTTGTAGGCTACGAACAGGAAGAACAATCCTATAAAGCGCTATATGGACGGAAAGAAAATCTGATTACGGAGTCGGTGCCTTCTATTAGTACAGCGCTGGGAACATCTACCCTTTCAGACAGTCGGTACGACTGGGCTACACAGGGTTTTTTCGGTCGATTGAACTACAATTTCCAGGAAAAATATTTGTTGGAAGTGAGCGCCCGGTACAATGGTTCTTCCCGGTTTGATCCGGATTCACGCTGGGGATTTTTCCCATCTGCGTCCGTCGGGTATAATATTTCACATGAAAACTTCTGGGCACCCATCGAACCTGTGGTAAATTCCTTAAAATTGAGAGCGTCCTACGGGTCATTGGGTAACCAGAACGTGGCGAATTACCTCTACATTCCGACGATCAATGTAAATGCTGAGACGCCCTGGATTATCGGAAATGCCCGCCCGCCGTATGCTCTTACACCAGGTATTTTGAGTGAAAATCTGACCTGGGAAACCATTACCATGGCCAACTTTGGTTTTGACGCCGGATTGCTCAACAACCAGTTGAACATTACCTTTGACGCGTATTCCCGCAAAACCACGGATATGTTTGGTCCACAGGAAACGCTGCCGTATACACTCGGAACCGGAACACCGACAGCCAACAATGCCTCTCTGTCCACAAAAGGGTTTGAATTGATCGTGGCCTGGCGAGAAGTGATCAACAGTGATTTCTCATATGATGTGCAGTTTAGCCTGGGCGATCACCGTTCAAAGATTCTGAAATACCGAAATGAAAATGGCTTTATCGATAACTGGTACGAGGGTAAGAATTTTGGGGAGATTTGGGGATTCAAAACGGACGGTTTGATCCAGTCCGCGGAAGAAAGCATGCCCGATCAAACTGAAATTTATCCCAATTGGGGGCCTGGTGATATGAAGTATGTGGATCTGAATGGAGACGGTAAAATCACAGAAGGGAACCGAACCTTATCGGATCATGGGGACCTGACCGTTATTGGAAACTCCACCCCCCGATTCAATGTCGGAATAGCGGGAGGGTTTGAATGGAAGGATTTTGACTTCTCCATGAACTGGTCCGGAAATCTAAAGCAGGATTACCTCCCGGCATTTGGTGTGAATGCGTTCTGGGGATTGACCAATTCCTGGGCGAACTCTGCCGTTTTTAAGGATGCACCAGTTCTGGATTACTGGCGTCCAGCTGATGAAACCAATATTCTGGGACCCAACACGGATGCTTATTTTCCTAAACCGTATTTCAGTAACGAAACCCTCAAGAATCGAAAACCTCAATCCAAATACGTGCTCAATGCAGCTTATTTGAGGCTTCGAAACGTCCAGTTGGGGTATACATTGCCGGATAATATTTATCAACGCATACCTGTGAAAAATGCCCGGATATTTTTATCGGGCAGCAACCTGGTTACGATCAAATCGTTGCCCAAAACGGTGGATCCAGAACAGACTGTCGTAGGGGAGGTGAGTTATAACACGAACGGATATATATATCCTATGGCGGCCACTTTGTCTGTGGGATTGAATATAACATTCTAAAAATACGAAACATGAAATACTTTAATATCATATTGCTTTGTTCATCATTCTTGATGATTTTCGGATGTAGCGAAGACTTCCTGGACAGGCGTCCTTTGGATCGCGTCGGTCAATCGGATTATTTCCAAACGCCGGAGGATTTGGAAACCTACATAAATCAATTTTACAATAATGCCTCTTTTCCCACGGTGCCCAGCTATGGGTTGGATTATGATTCGGATAATGCGGTAGCCAAAAACTTCAATGCCATTCTGGCCGGGACACGCACACTGGATGGTGCAGGTGGAATCGGTTTTGGCCGGGTGCGGAATATCAATTATTTCTTCGATAATTACCACAGTGTCAAAGAAAACCATACGTTGGATGAGTACAGACAGTATCTGGGGGAGGCTCATTTTTTCCGGGCCATCTCCTATTATGATTTGCTGCAAAGATGGGGAGATATCCAGTGGTTTTCCTCTGTGCAGGGCACGGAGTCTGATGAATTGTACCGGAATCGGGATCCACGGAATTTTGTAGCGGATAAGATTATAGCTGATCTGGATACGGCTGCCTTGTATTTGCAGACCGCCAAAACGGATGGGGTTACCCGAATCAATAAATGGATTGCCCTTTTGATGCAAAGCAGAGTGGCTCTTTACGAGGGGACCTGGGAAAAATACCACAACGGTACGCCATTTGGTGTGGCCAATCCCCAACCGGAAAAGTATTTTAACAAGGCTGTAGAAGCTGCCTCCCAGGTTATGGAATCGGGGTTGTACGAATTGTATTCCACGGGCTCACCTGAAGTTGATTATTACGATCTGTTTTCCACGCACCGGGATTACAGCGGGAATTCAGAAGTGCTGTTTTGGAAACGCTTTGACAATGAACTCGGAAAAGGAGAAGCAGCGTTCCGGACCGAGGTGAACTTTAGGGGTCGTACACCCAACGAGCATTCGGTAACCAAAGAACTCGCGGATTATTATTTGAGCGCTGATGGTCTTCCGATCTCAGTCAGTCCGCTGTTTCAGGGACATCAAACCCTGGTCGATGAGGCGACGGATCGGGATCCCCGGTTCTACCAGACCATTGGTGTGCCCGGATATCCCTGGGTAACGACTTCAGCGGGTGAGGTCACGAATTACGACGCGCTTTATAATATTTTAAATCAGGGAATCGAGCAAAACTCTCCCGGCGGGTATGTGGTTCGCAAAGGTTATGATACCCGGGAGATTTATCAGGTTCCGCAGTACGAGGAAACGCCTGAGATTATTTACCGGTATGCGGAGGTCCTGCTCAATTTTGCAGAAGCCAAGGCAGAACTGGGGAATATCACCCAGGCAGATCTCGATAAATCGATTAATAAATTGCGCGAGCGGGTAGGCATGCCTCCGTTGGTTTTGGGCGACATCGCAATCGATCCGGCCTGGGAATTTCCCGACTTGTCTCCCATCATCAATGAAGTCAGACGAGAAAGAAGGGTTGAATTGGCTCTGGAGGGATTCCGGTTTGATGATATCATGCGATGGGCTGCAGCAGATGAATTGATCGTGGGGAAAAGACCACGAGGATTCCGTGCGGCCCAGGTGGATGAAAATCCTTATCCTGTTGATGAGGAAGGATTTCTGGATCCCTACCGGGAAAGTCTGCCGAATGGATACGGGTTCAAAACAAACCGGGATTATCTTAATGCCATTCCCAAAAATCAAATGGAATTGAATCCCAATCTGGTGCAAAATCCGGGTTGGCAATAATTGGATAAATGATAGGAAGGTCAAAAAAAATTTTGAAATAAGATAGAATGAGTCCTTTTTATGCGTTTAGTTCGTTATAATCGTATAGAAAAGACAAGCGCAGGGAATTACAAGACCACAAAAATGCCTGTTCATCAAAAGTGTAATTGAATAAAAAATATAGGAAATGACACAAAAGAAGGGATTTAGTCGCCGAAAATTTATTGGTTCGGTCAGTACGGCTACCGTTGCTGCTGCCGTGGGAGTACCATTTCAGAGTTCAGCGTCCAGGTTGGAGATCTTTAATCACAATAGTGATAAACTGGCGATACTGGGTGGTACCCCGGTTCGGTCTGCCGGCCAGATTGGTCCGGATTGGCCCCTGGTGAATGACAAAATGGTCAATAATATGGTCGATACAGTCAAAAGCCGGGTGTGGAGCCGTATTCAACGAAACAGTGTGACGCCTTCTTTTGAAGAAAGTTTTGCGGATCTCATTGGGTCTAATTATTGTGTGGCCACCGGATCCGGTACCCAGGCATTGAGTACGTGTGTATACGCTTTGGAGATCGGACCCGGTGATGAGGTCATCACTTCGCCCTATACAGATTTTGGAACGATTTCGTCGATCCTGGGAAGTCATGCCCTTCCCGTCCTGGCAGATCTTGAACCCGATACGTATCAGCTCGATCCGGCGGACGTAGAACGTAAGATTACCGAGAATACAAAGGCTATTATGCCCGTCCATATTTTTGGGGTTGCCAGTGATATGGAGCGCATTATGGCCATCGCCAAAAAGCATAATCTTTATGTGATCGAAGACGCCTGCCAGGCCCCGTTGGCAAGATATCAGGGTAAAGGGCTGGGTACCATAGGCGACCTGGGGTGCTTTAGTTTTCAAGCCAGTAAATCCATCGCCTGCGGGGAAGGAGGCGCTGTGGTCGGGGACGATGAAGAATTGATGGATAAATGCTATACGGTGCAAAACCGTGGGAACTCACGCCGCGGTACATTTGACCTCATCGGACCTAAGTATCGTATGAACGAGCTGGAAGCCGCATTACTCAATGGTCAGCTTCCCGGAGTGAAGGAACGCTTCGAAAAGAGAAACGACAATGCTAACTACCTCAGATCCAAATTAAAAGACTTTAAGCCCCTGATGCCTCAGCGGTATTATCCCGGAACTGAAAGCAGCGCATATTACCATTTCGGGATGACGTACAACAAAGAAGAATGGGGTGTGGACCGCAGTGTGTTTCTCAAAGCCATTCGTGCTGAAGGTGTGGGATTGGGATCGTATATTGGATATGCCTTGCACCGGGAACCATGGGTAGATCATATAATGGGATTGAAGAGCTACCAGAAAATGTATTCACCTCAAAGACTGAAGGAGTATAAGGATAGTCTTGATCTGAAAAATTGCGACCGAATCATCAAAGAGACCATGGTGTCATTCGCCGGATCTGGTCCGCTATTGGCAGATCGGTCAGAAATGGATAATATTTACAATGCCATTATGAAGGTCTACGAGAACAGGGAACATCTGAAATCGATATAAGAATGGTTGGATTTCTGATCAGGATAGGATGGCATAACGAGGAGGGTAAGAGGTGGAGTGAGATTTGAGTCAGGGCTGGGGTAGGGACTATCTAGTGCACAGGCCACTAAATTCGTGACACATCTGACGGATTCTTTTTCGCCCTATCTTCATCATCTAAAGCCTTATGTAGCTACGGCTATGCTTTCCCACCCTCGGATAGGGATCCTCGGTTCCCTCATCAAAGGTCTACCAGACCTTTGGCCTCGTCTCAACGACGAGACTGCATTCGGTCACTTCTTCGATATGACAAAAAATAACGGCGACATACATATCACGAACATAATGCCCGGCCCACTTGGAATCCAATTTTATCCAACTCTCTTAAGCCAGCGAAAGTCCCAACCAAACGGCCGCAGGCCCCAAACGTCCGGGGCGCAACCGCGACCAGGACCCAAACGCGAATGAAGCGAAGTGGAATTCGCCCAAACGATTATTCCGCCACAAGGCGGACTATTCCTCATGCACAGGCCACTAAATTCGTGACACATCTGACGGATTCTTTTTCGCCCTATCTTCATCATCTAAAGCCTTATGTAGCTTCGGCTATACGCGGTTTAGCTTCTTCGATAGGACAAAAAACAACCTCGTCATACATATCACGAACTTAAGGTCCTGCGCACAGGAAATGGGTGTTGGAAATAAATTTAGGATTATTCCCAATACCCGGGATATACGATTTCAGGGAGACCTTGAGTAGGGTCTGATTGGAAACTCAGAAAGTAATTCCCTGAAATAATGCTGTAAGCGGAGCCCTGCCCAGACGGGGCCGTAGGGCAAAGGACGATAGAGATTTAATATCAAGAACGCCGCATTCAGTTCCATCGATATTTCGCAAAATTTTTTAATTTTATGGGTGACGTTGAGAAGTATAGTGCATCGTTTGCCAGGATGTTTATCAGATATAAAAAAGACTTCACATCATAACTGAAGAAATTGAAGTTGGCCCTGTTAAGTATCAATGCATTTTGAGTTGATGAGGCGATCCATATTTTTGTCTGACGGGTGCAGCATTTCAAAAAAAGAAACATATCTATGGTAAAAAAAGTCCTTTTATCAATTTCCCTTGGAGCGATCCTTGGAATTCAGATCCTTGTTGCTCAGCGTGTAGTGGTGATTGGGTTGGATGGCTTCAGTGTCGAAGGATACGAGCGAACTGAGTTACCTCATCTCAAACAACTCATGAGTGAGGGTGTTCTTTCGCTCCACACGCGTTGTGTGATGCCCTCAGTCACCCTTCCCAACTGGACCAGTCATTTAACGGGAAGTGGTCCGGAAGAGCATGGAGTCGTCAACAACCAATGGACGCTTACGGATCATTCCCTTCCCGCTTTGGAAACCGATGATCAGGGATATTATCCCTCCATTTTCAAATTACTAAAAGATCAGGTAACCGGTGTCAAAACCGCGTACTATTACAATTGGGCGAATTTGATCCATCCAATCAATCAAAAATATCTGGATGAGGTGTCTTACCTGGAAGACGATGCCTACCTGGAGAATTATGATAAAGCCGTCAGATTTATCGAAGAAAATGCCTCCACCCCGACTTTTATATTTTTGTATTCCGTTCACACTGATCATGCAGGACACAGTTTTGAATGGATGTCTCCGGAATTCATTACTGCGTTGGAAGAGGCGGATGAAGCAATTGGAAAACTCCTCGACCAATTGAAACAAAAAGGTTTTTATGAGGACACCCATTTTTTTCTAATCACGGATCACGGCGGACTGGCCAAAAGCCACGGAGGAGTGAGCGAAAACGAAATGCTGGTTCCCTGGGGCGTGACGGGCCCTGGCATTCAATCACAATTCGGCGGTAAACGGCTGGATTTCCCCAACAGCAACATCAATACTGCCTGGGTAATAGCCCGAATTTTCAATTGCCATCAAATTCCGGTTTCATGGACCGGCCGGGTGCCTGAAGGAATATTTGAAACCCAAAAATAATGCTGAAATAAAACCCGAATTACCCTACCACAGCATGGTAAACCAAATCAGCATAATAAAGTCAATATTGGGATTGACAGACGACCTCAGGCTTTTGAGAGCCTGGTGCAGATGATTCCGGACCGTATGGGGTGATAGTCCCAGTTTTTGTGCGATCAGTTTGTTGGAAAGGCCTTCTTGCTTGCTGAGGGTAAAGATGATTTTTTGCTGGGGCGGCAACTGGCTCAGCGATTGTTCGAGAATTTCGAGGTAATATTCGGATTCGATGTTTTTCTCAACCTGTGATTTTGCCCTGATATGAAGGTGATTCCAGGCATAGATCAAGTGCTCTTTGTACTTTTGTTCGCGGGCTGCTTTGTGAAGATGATTAATCGCCATATTGCGGCACATCAAATAAATGTAACTGTTGATGTCCCCGATCTCACCCAATCTGGCTTCTCTTTTGCACAACCGAAAAAACACCTCCTCGGTCAAATCCTCAGCCAACTCTTTGTCACTGAGGATTTTGACAAAAAATCCAAAAACTTTGTTTCGGTACTCCTCAAATATTTTTTCGAGGTTCATGCTTTGATTTCTATTCTCTACCCGATTTAATTCTTTTTGACACGCTCACCAGTTGGTTCATCGAACCCGAAAGCAGAACCCTTTTCTCCAGATTTGAACCGGCTGTCGTAATGAAATATGCCGGGTTCACCCCGGGAGAAAATTCATCCCCTTCTATGTTCATCGTACCCGACTTAAGTGTGGTTTGTCGTTCAGAAAACTTTTAACACAAAATACGGGTATATCCAAAGGTATAAAAAACAAACAAAAAATCTAATAATTATAAAAAATTAAAAAAAGTCCCAGGGTCATTAGTACAAACCCCGAATGAGATTGTCTTATACTTTCAAACCGCATGAAGTAGGTATGCCTTTATATGGAAATCCGACTTAACGAGTCAGAATCATACCAGCATGGAGTGCTATGTAAAATTGAAATTTATCATTTGTGGAAAAAATTAATAGAGCCAGACATTTATTTCAAAAGTATTTAGACCGGACGGCCAGCGAAGCTGAGTTGGAAGAGATGTTCAAAATTTTTGAAGATCGTACCCAATTCAGCTCGGTATATGAATTGTTTGAAAAAGAATGGGATAGTCAGGACACCGAGTTTGACCTGAGTCAATTGACCCTGGAACAAGTTCGTGCGAACTATCGGATACATCAGCAAACCGATGAATCCCGGAGCAAGTGGTCAGGCAAATGGTTGTGGTGGAGTTCTGGGATTGCTGCGGGCATCATAGCACTTCTCATATTTATTTGGAATGATCAGGGTGAGCATCCGATCGTATATGAAACCGCCTATGGAGAAACCAAAAAAATCGTACTGGAAGATCAGACCATCGTCACATTGAACGCAAATTCCCGATTGGTGTGGGATGACGAATGGCAGCAGTCCGGGATCCGAAAGGTGGAGCTGACCGGGGAGGCTTTCTTTGAAGTCCGGACCATAACGCCGTCGGTGACAGGTGCCAACAGCACGGATGAACGGCTCCCCTTCCAGGTGGTGACCCCCGATCTGCGGGTGAATGTGTACGGCACATCCTTTAACGTGGAATCGCGGCGTGAGAAAACGGAAGTTTATCTGGAATCCGGCGTGGTCGAATTGGAATTGAATGAGGTCGGGCAGGAAAGTAAATCATCACAGTCCCGGGATACTCAAATGGAAAGAAAGAATTCTTTTCCGGATAAAATCATGATGAAGCCCGGAGATGCCGTGCGTTATTCCCTTTCACATCAATCCCTGGAGCAGATGGACAACGGAACCAAATTTGACAATGCTTCGTGGACAGAGGGATCTCTGTATTTCGAGAATGAAAAGCTGGTTACGGTTCTGCAACGACTGGAGGATATCTATGGAAAAAAGTTCGAGGTCACCGATACGGCGCTCCTCAGTCGAAATGTGAACCTGGGATTGCCTTTTGAAGATTGGTCCACGGTCCTGGGGGTTATGACGCTTTCATTGGAAATGGAAATCAAAGAAATGGACGGAAAAATAATGCTGGATCGAAAGATCGAATAAGGAAATAAAAAAGGGGAAGAAGTTTGGTCGCTCGTTCCCCTTAATTCATAAAAATTTTAACTCAAAAAATTCAATGTAAGATGAATGTACAACTTTTATGGCAAATAAAAGTAGAGATTAAGATGCTTTTATTACTGGTTTTGATGTTGAATTGGCAATTGCCACAAGCAAGTACCACAACGGAATTTGATCAGAATGAGGTACTGTTGGTAGATGCGATTCAGACCATTGGGCAGAAACACCAGGTCCTGTTCAGCTATGACCGTGCCTGGGTAGAGAACATCCGGGTCTCATATGATCCGTCCCTTTCCAATGAACTGGAGGAAGAGCTGGACATGGTGCTCAACCAGACGGAATTGAATTACCGGGTGTTTGATCATCGGTATGTCGCGGTTTTTCGCGATACGAAAGAAGGGGTGAAAACCTCAAAACAGATCCTGGAGGAAATTCATGATATGGTGGAAGAAGAAACCCCCGAGAACAAACTGACGGGATTGGTATCTCCTTTAGAGCCACGACTGACACAGAACATTTTCCTCAAGAAACTCGCCATCAACGTATCCGGACGGGTGACGGACCAGGCCGGGGAACCGTTGATCGGGGTCAATATCCAGGTAAAAGGAACAAATCAGGGTACATCGACAGATTTGGAAGGAGAATTTAATTTAGAGGACATCGATGAAAATGCTGTACTGGTTATTTCCTATATCGGATATCAGACCCAGGAAATTCCGGTCAATGGTCCTGGAAGTATTTCGATCACCATGCTGTCCGATTCTCAATTACTCGATGAAGTGGTGGTCGTGGGGTACGGTACACAGAAGAAGAGCGATGTCACGGGCTCTGTGGTTTCTTTTGATACTGAAATTCTAGAAAATCGCCCCCAGACCAACCTGATCCAGGCATTGCAGGGAAATGTGCCTGGTGTGACGATTACCACATCCGGGTCTTCTGCAGAAGATGGGGCCAGCATACTGATTCGGGGACAAAATTCCATAACAGCCAGCAACAATCCATTAATTATTTTGGATGGGGTGCCTTACGAGGGATCGTTTTCTGAAATCAATCCCAATGATGTCCAAAGCATGGAAGTTCTCAAAGACGCATCCTCGACGGCGATCTATGGATCACGTGGAGCGAACGGGGTTATCCTGATTACGACTAAAAAGGGTCACGCCGGGAAATTGCGTGTTAATTATTCAGGGATGTACAGTTTTGACGACATCGCTCATATCCCCGATATGCAGGACGCGAGCGATTATTGGCGGGACCGGTTTGAACGAGGCGTGATCAACGTGCTTTCACAACCGAGCAATACCGAAAGTGTCCGCGACCGCATTTTTCAGGTGTATAACGGCGAAGATACCGAATTGGAAGCCTTCATGATGGGGTATCCCGGGCAAACCTGGGAGGGCGTCGTTGACAACATCCTGTCCAAATATCCGGAGAATGTCCACGACCGGGCCACGCTATTGCAGATTGCCGGGGATTTTGCTTACCCGGCCGGGGGTCGGGACATTGATTGGATTGATCTGGCTACCAGAACGGGCCATAAACAGCAGCATAATTTATCCTTCTCAGGGGGCACAACCGACACCAAGTACTTTATTTCGGGCGTGTATACCAATACCGATGGAATTGCTAAAGGTGACCGGTTTGAACGAATCACATTCCGGGCTAATTTGGATCAAAAAATATTTGAGGGGATCCATTACGGAACCAATACCCAGGTTGGGTTTTTTGACCGGAGCGGTGTAGCGGCTACCTGGGGAGGAAATAGCGGGGCCTTTCTCCTCAGTCCTCTGTACAACCCATTTAATGAAAATGGAACCATTGACCTGAGCCCTATTTCGGAAGATACTCAAGTTCAAAATCCACTTGAATCGCTATTGTTTGACAACGAAGACAAAGAAACACGGATCATAACGAATCATTACCTCGATATTCAGGTCCCCTGGGTGGAAGGATTGAAATATAAAATCAATACCGGATTTACCTGGAATAATGCAGATGCCAAAACATACCGCGGCCTCAATACGGTCGTAGGACAGGTGGACCGTGGTAATCTGAACGTGGGTTACAATAAAAATTATGCCTGGCTGGTCGAAAACATTCTCAGTTACACGAAGGATTTTGGACGGCATTCTAT
>CALGAA010000038.1 GCA_937952445.1 uncultured Bacteroidota bacterium
TTGGTGGGGGCTTCCGGTGCAGGTAAAAGTACTATCACCTCTTTACTTCTTCGATTGTACGATTACGACGAAGGTTTGATCACCATCGACGGTACCGATATCAGAGATATTGACCTGACACACCTCCGCTCCAATATGGCTCTTGTACCACAGGATATCAGCCTGTTTGCCGGAAGCATAATGGACAATATTCGATATGGTCGGCCGGATGCTACAGAAGAAGAAATAATCCAGGCAGCGAAAAATGCCAACGCCTGGGAGTTTATCGAAAAAATGCCTCAGGGGATGGATACCATTGTAGGGGAACGAGGGACTAAAGTATCCGGGGGCCAACGCCAGCGCATAGCCATCGCCCGGGCTATTTTACGGGATCCGTCTATTTTGATTCTGGACGAAGCGACCTCCAGCCTGGATGCCGAATCCGAACAGTTGGTCCAAAACGCTCTGGAAACATTAATGCAAGGCCGAACCTCAATCGTTATCGCTCACCGATTATCCACGGTTCGAAATGTCGATAAAATTTATGTTTTGTCCAATGGTGAAGTGATAGAATCGGGAACACATCTGGCTTTAATAGAAAACCCGGATGGGGCGTATACGCAGTTGGCCAGGCTTCAGTTGGAAACAGATTAATTATCCATGCAGATCACCTCACAAGCATCTCTGTTACCGTACAATACCTTCGGAATTGATGCGGAGGCTGTTCGACTCATTCGGATCGATCATCCAGATGATTTACTGGAAATTCCCGACGAAATTCAAACCGGACTTCTCATTGGCGGAGGAAGTAATATTTTATTATCGCATTCCCGCTATCCATTAGTGGTGATCAACCGCATCAAAGGCATAGATATCGTCCGGGAAAATTCCGATGCCGTTGAAATCAGCATTGGATCCGGTGAAAATTGGCACGAGTTGGTTCAGTGGGCTCTGGATCGAAGCTATGGGGGATTGGAAAATTTATCGTTGATCCCGGGTACCGTTGGCGCTGCTCCAATCCAAAACATCGGTGCTTATGGAGTGGAGATCAAAGATGTATTAGTTGGTTTGGACTTTTACTTTTTCGACTACAATCGCCTGGAATACATCTCGGCGGAACAGTGCAGGCTGGATTACCGGGATAGCATATTCAAAAACGAATGGAAAAACAAAGGGATAATTACGAGAATTCACCTACGGCTGAGCAAAAATAACCACACCATTCACGCTGAATATAATGCCCTGAAGCATTTCTTAGAGATTAAGAAATGGCACACCCCTACTATCCATCAGATCAGCGAGGCTGTGATGCAAATCAGACGATCCAAACTTCCCGATTGGCGCGAATTTGGAAATGCAGGTTCTTTTTTCAAAAACCCGGTGGTCTCCAAATCATTTTATGAGAATCTCATACTGGACAACCCGGAGGCTCCCTCTTTTTTCGTGGATGAGAATCATGTCAAAGTACCTGCTGCCTGGTTGATTCAGGAATCGGGTTTTAAAGGCATCCGGCGCGGGAATGTCGGGACATACGCTTTCCAGCCCCTGGTCCTCGTCAATTATGGTGGCGGTACAGCGGCCGAAATCTTAAATTTGAAGGATGAGATCCAGGAAGAGGTTTTCAAAAGGTTTGGAATTGAATTAATTCCCGAAGTAACTATCCTTTGAAAGCCTCCTTTTGACAACCCCTACCTCTGTTCATTTTCCAATAATGTACACCATGGATTTGACCAGGTCATACCAGCAGAAGATAAATTTTGGCCTTTGGCCGGTCATCCAAAATTTGGATAAAGAGGAAATGATTTCGATTCATAATTATTTCGTACATTAACCACATCATCTAAACAACCAGAAAAGTAATTTATCCATGAGATCTATTATCGGGACAAATGCCTTTCCCATCATCTCGTTTAGCTTCTTTGTACTGAATGTCAGTTTAATTATGATTAGCTGTTCTTCAGATGATTATAGTAAATCAATAGAACTAAAGATTGAATCTGATATGGATTCGATCAAGATGGTTCATGTCCCTGATCGGAGACTTCAAATATTTGATTATACCATAACATCCAACCGTATCAAAGGGCGGTCTTCTAATGAAGATGCTTATAACGGTGTGTTGACACTGAAAGATAAATACGAGGCTCTGAATCTGGATTCGTTTGAATTTATCACCCCCATAAATGAAGCCCTCGTCAATGTATCCGTGGGAAATATCAGGTCCAATCCCCGCCACAGTGCTGAACTTTCCACACAGGTTTTGATGGGTCATCAATTGACGATTTGGGACAAAGATGGCGGTTGGTATTACGTCCAAACCCCCGACGGTTATCTCGGATGGATCGATGGCGGGGGTATTGTAATTCCATCCGTCGAAGGATTAAACCAATACCGACAGTCAGATAAAATCATGTTTGTATCGGAATTCGGTTTTTGTTATGAAAAGCCAGATCCTGCCGGTTCCATCGTAACTGATCTTGTCGCGGGGGATGTTTTGCAAAAACTCGACGAGACGGGAAATTTTACTCAAGCTTCGCTACCCGATGGGCGCAAAGGCTATATCTTCACTGAGCACACCAAAGAGTTTGATGAGATTTCCCGATCAGGGATACCATCCTGGCCCGATATCGAACAGACGGCTTATAAGTTCATGGGGCGCCCATATCTGTGGGGCGGGACCTCCGGAAAAGGAGTCGATTGCAGTGGATTCACCAAGATGGTATACTATCTTAACGGCCTGGAACTACCCCGGGATGCTTCCCAACAGGTACGAAGCGGAATCGAAGTTCCTCTGGATGAGGACTTATCTCAATTACAGCCCGGAGATTTATTGTTCTTTGGTTATAAAGGAGAACATGGACAAAAGGATCGGATCACTCACGTGGGCTTTCATATTGGGGGTGGGCGTATGATCCATTCGTCCGAAAGAGTCCAGGTCGAAAGTCTGAATCCGGACGATCCGGATTTTGCACCGGGTCGTCGGGAAACCCTATTGGTAGCAAAACGGATGATAGAAAATGGCGATCTGGCACAGGGGGTAATTCACATCAAAAACAATCCCGATTATGGTTTCTGACTTGCTCCGACGAATGATCCAGGCCCTATATGCATTTGGGTGGGTGGTGCCGAGGATTTGCCTTACCCTGGCGTTATCTCTTACGCTCTTCCAAGGCAAGACTCAAAATGCACCGGCCAGCACGGAAGCAATCAACGAGTTCGCTACAATTCTGAAAAATCAACCCCAGGCCCAACCTCTTGAAATTTTGGATTTATCTGAAATACATATCCAAATCTATTGGATTTATCCAGATCGCAGAGCGTCAAGGATATTTTTGAACCGCATCGTGGATTATGTAGGGGACCAGCGCGTATCCATTGTGTATCATTGGGAATGGCCCGAAAGCATTCCCTCTTCTGATCAGGATATACCGATCATCATTTACGATTCCCAGATGGAAACACCTGCCTGGTTTCCGGGGACCGGAGGTTATAAAATAAGGATAGGTGGAAATACTGGAGCGACTCCAGGTACTTTGTACCTTCCACACGCAGGGACAGAATCCATGGATCTGGCGGCGCAATTTATCATGAATGGAATCAAATTGGATAATAGCGGTCAGATTTCCACTGGAACCAGAGTTTCGTATTTGTCGGCAGGATATTTTGGTCTGGATGAGGATTATCTTACCCACCAATTGGACTCCATATTGCAATTGGGCCTGGATTCAAATGCTTATCCGGGTGCCATGGTAAGTATTGCTTATAAAGGTTCGGTTATTTACCAAAAAGCCATCGGGTATCATACCTATGAGGACACGTATTTGGTTCGCAACCACGATTTATTTGACCTGGCCAGTGTGACCAAAATCACAGCAGGTGTGAATGCCCTCATGTTTTTATACGACGATGAGAAGTTTAACCTCCATAAGAACTTGGAAGATTATTTCCCTTATTTTAAAAATACGAACAAGGGGGAGCTCGGTTTAATCCGGATTTTGACCCACAGCGCCGGACTCACCCCCTATCTGGTTTATTACAGTATGGCCCAAAAAGACAATGGAAAATATCGGCGTAATACGTTGGCCCGAACCAATTACGGCGATTATCATTATGCGGTCACCGATTCCATTTTTGTATCGGATCGATTTTCGGATTTCATCTATCGGGCGATCAAAGATACGCCGATCAAACCCGGCCATAATTATGAATATTCAGGATTGTTTTTCCTTCTGATACCCGATCTGATCGAAGAAATGGAGGAAATGCCCCTGGATCGCTACCTGGAGAAGTCCCTATTCGATCCTTTGGGCGCTCATCATACTGCTTTCAACCCGGCTCATACCTATCCGATCAATCAAATCATACCAACAGAAGTCGATCAGGTATGGAGAAACCAACTGGTTCATGGAGGTGTCCATGATGAAGCCGCTGCAGTCCTGGGGGGTGTATCCACCAACGCCGGGTTATTTAGTACCGGTCCAGATCTTATTAAAATTGCCGAAACCTGGCGTCGGGGGGGAGAATTCGGTGGAAAAAGGTACTGGTCTGAAGAAACCATCCAGGTATTTACCCAATGTTATTTCTGTGACGAAGGAAATCGCAGAGCGCTCGGATTTGATCGTCCTCCCCTACCTGATCATGATTACGTAAGTTACATGTCTCCGTTGGCATCGCAGCAAAGCTATGGCCACAGTGGTTTTACGGGGACCATGTTGTGGGTGGATCCTGCAGTTGATTACTCGTTTGTTTTTCTGAGCAACCGTGTGCATCCTACCAGAGAGAATTCGAAATTGTATAGCCTCAACATCCGGCCTGCTCTCCACAGTGTTTTGTATCAGGCACTTGAAAGATCCAAATAAATCCTTCAAAGGAATTATAAGGACAATTGATCGTTCCCCAAAATCAATAAAAGTCTACTCAGAACTCAGAAATTGAAAATCCCGAGAGTTCTGCATTTTCATCCGACTGACTCTGATGCACCGATGTTCCACCGGGATAAATACGTCTCGGTTTAATTGTACCGGTCCCCAGCTATGAAATTATCCCCTAA
>CALGAA010000039.1 GCA_937952445.1 uncultured Bacteroidota bacterium
CCGCCCGGGAGCCGTAAATAGCGGTAGAGGAGGCATCTTTCAACACCGAAATGGAGGCGATGTCTTCCGGATTGAGCGTTTTGGGGTCGAGTCCTTCGATCGGAAATCCATCGACCACGTACAGCGGGGATGTACTTTGAGTGAGCGATCCTACCCCGCGAATCATAATATCGATACCTCCACCCGGCTGGCCATCGGAAGAAATCACCCGAACTCCGGCAACCCGTCCGGCTAAAGCCTCGTCGAAAGAGCCTACCGGGGCTAGCTCAAGATCTGCGATATCCACGGTAGCTACCGACCCGGTTAAATCACTTTTGCGCTGGGTTCCGTAACCCACGACCACTAACTCATCGATCAATTGAGCGTCAGATTCCATGACGACGTCAACCACCGTGCGGCCTTCGACACCGACCTCCCGGGTTTGGTATCCGACGTACGAAAAGACCAAAACGGCGTCTTCATCGACATTGTCCAGTGCATAATGGCCGTCAAAATCGGTGGATGTACCCACTGTTGTTCCCTTTACCTGGACGTTGACACCGATCAATGGTTCACCCTCTGCATCGGTGACCGTACCAGTGACCGAAATGGCCAATTGATCTTTCGATATCTTTTCACCTGAAGTATTAGTAGGATTGTAATCGGAACCGTTTTCTGATAACACGATTGTGGGACCCACAGCCAACAGGCATATCACCCACAACATGCGAATGCATTGTTCTTTTATCCTCATCGTAAATTTTTTTATATCACGTAAAATCCTTTCGTCACTTGAGGGCCTGGGGGAGGGAGTATTTTTAGATTTAACCTTCGGTAACGTTCACAATATCCGGATAAAAACGAATTTTCACAAATTCGACCTAAATTTTAACAAATATCAAAGAGGAATACCAATAAAGGAATTTTTGTGTCGACCAGGGCATTCCGTAATTCCACGGGATATTGCAATAGCTCCGGAACATTCAAATACAAAGAAGCGGGAGGTCCGACCTTATTCTTCAAACCCCTTGATCATTTCTCTGGAGTCCACCGAATACTGCCCAAACATCTCAAAAAAGAGAATGGAGCTTTGTGTTTGTGACAGGGAGTCATGGGTTGCAGAAGATTCCATGCCCGTAGTACAATCCCGCACCAGAATGTTTTCATATCCTCTCCGGCTCATGGCCAGTGGGCTATAATCCCGGGTGATCATGCATGCATTGGTATTGAAGCCGGTATAGAATAGAAAGAGAATCCCGTTCTCCTCACAATATTTGTGCAGTTCAGCTCCTGTGCCGATAATGGCATCGCCGCTTTCGGGGCCCACATCCGGATGGATGTCCAGGGCTGGCAGGTTCTGCCGTTCCTCCTCGCGAGGTTCAAAAGGGCGTGCATATTTCTGGTATTGACCACTTTTGTGTCGAAAAGAGGCGGGGGGCCATACTTCCCGCTGGCTTGACGTTGGCTCCAGGTTTTTCCCATACCAGGCATCGTAACGTTTGGCGACGGTCAGGGAAGGGGCATGAACAATCTTCATATGATGCTGACGGCAGGTGTGTAGGAGAGGGAGCAGATTTTCTTCGATAATCCGGGCGGTCCGTTCTTCCGTGTCTTTGAGGTAATGCCGTTGCCACACATCCAACAAAACGAGCGCCGTATTTTCGACCGGAATTTCCCAGTCCAGGTAATCATAAGTCGTATTCGATTCCAACCATTCAACACCTGGATCTACGTGCCACCTGTGGTACCGCGGGGAAATCCGGAGGGTACCCACCTGGTCTTCATTCGTTACCCTTCCAGGTTCGTTCCCCCTGACCGGCGCATAGGGTGTTAGGGCCAGTGCTAATCCTGACATTGAGCTTTTCTGAATAAAAGCTCTTCGGGTCCAATCTTTATTTGGGTCTTTCATCTTAATGTATCTTATATTTAGGCTTCCTTTTTTTGAATATTCAATCTCTGAGATCTTTAAGTTATTCAGCAGTCAATAATACCCCGATCGATTTATTGAGATGGGAACAAAATATGGTATTAAGATCCATGACCAGGTATCAACCTATGTTCTTTGACCAGAAAAGCAATGGCTTGGGAGACTCTTGCGGCTCTCCCACCTCCTTCCACGGAATCGTGCATATTATGCCATTTGATTTGCGATAACCCAGTTTTTCCCAAAAAGGATCTGTAGAGTGATAGCCCTTAGGCTTTT
>CALGAA010000040.1 GCA_937952445.1 uncultured Bacteroidota bacterium
AATTCGGGCCGGAGTGCCATCGACCAATCAAAGTATTTCCGCCATTTCCATTCGTTGTAATTTTTCACGATAAAAGACTTCGTGGGACAGGCATCGATGTCAGTAAATGCCCAATCCGAATGGTGAACCCCGTCTTCATCGATCCCATACATGGGGTACATATCCCCTGAACCCTCTTCCACCAACCGCCGGGGTGCCCCCGAAGGCCACCGCTCGGGTTTCATATTCCACACCAACAGCAAATACCCCTGGCGGAGTGTTCGCTGCGGATATCCCCAATTCTCATATCGCGAAGCCGAATGCCGCTCCCTGCCGGTCAGTACAAACCGATCCCGATCCATTATCATTCCCGACTGATCGGACCGAAGCAGGGGAACCAGGCTTTCGCCCGTCATTGGCTGCATTTCTCCGGCCGGAGTGCCCGTCAATTCCAAAAAGGTCGGGGCAAAGTCCACAAAACTGATCAGGTCAGATACCCGCCTGCCTTTCGTATTTTGGTCCGGCATGCGGATCGCCAACGGAACGTGAATGCCGTATTCGTATCCGTTGGCCTTGGCCCGGGGAAACGCCATGCCGTTGTCCGAAGTCACGATGATGATCGTATTGTCCAGCTCCCCGATTTCCTCCAGATAATCCAGCATCATTCCCAGGTGCTGGTCAAACCATTCAATTTCCACCGCATAATCCAACAGATCTTCCCGCACGATGTCATGGTCCGGCAGAAATCCAGGAACAACGACGTCATCAGGTGATTTTCCATGGCGCTTCCATGACCCTTCTTCAAAATCCCGGTGTGGTTCATGGCCACCATACCAGAAAAAGAAAGGCTGTCCTTCCGACCTTTCATCCATAAATTGCTTGAAATTGGCGAAATAGTTTTTGGCATTGATGCCCTCCGCAAACCGGGTGTGCGTATCATCCGTATACCGGATTTCGTTGTACTCTTTTCCCGCGGCGTCGCCCGACCGAAGAGGTGCCTCCCCGTACCGGAACGGCCCTACCCCTTTGCCTGTGTACCCTGTATGGTACCCGTTTGCATCAATTTCATCGATGAAAGGAACAAATTTTTCCAGCCACCCCGAAGCGTGCTGACCCGACTGCTCATTTTGCCAGTGATACCGTCCTGTGACAAGCGTACTGCGGGAAGGTGCACAACCCGGAGAACCAGAATAGCAATTTTCAAAATAGATGCCCTCAGCAGCTACCCGGTCAAATGCCGGGGTATTGACCCACGTACATCCCGCAAATGAGGTGTGAAATGCGGACTGATCATCGCTGATGGCAAAAAGGATGTTGGGTCTTTCCTGAGCCGGGGCAGTCAGGCCGACGGTCAGGAAAAACGCAAGGAGAGTAAGGCGTCGATTCATTCTTAACAGTTCTTTGGCAAAAGGTACTAATTAAATATGTTTTGTGCGGCAACATCGACCAACATTTCGTGATTTCCTTCAAAAATGACCAGTTCGACCGTTTTATATTCTTTGGCCAGACAAACTTTCCGGTCTCCGATCATAGCGCTGGTATGGAATGGCTTACGGTGTTCCAGCAACCAGGCTTTTTCTGCATCCGAAATCAAATCGGACGGGGAAGAGGCACCCAGATCATTCACGAGTTTGTTGTAAAAATTGAGCGAATGTGTGATTGGCACGCTGCCCTGAATCCCGTCGTACACCCCGGCAAAGATTTGGAGGCGGGTATCCCGGTCGGGAGTTTCCCAATACAATGGCGAGCGGGAACGTGCCGCTCCCACATCGAGTTTGTCCTCTGCAGATTCGGTACATTGGAGAATATGCTTCGCATAATTGGCCTTCCGGATCACCGATTGTTCGTACCAGGCGGTCAGGTCCGAAATCGGAACCCAGGACAAAATGCGCTCGATCGGATGACGCGACCGCATGTACACGGCCAGCGCTGCATACCCACCGCCACTGACACCGTTGACGACAATGCGCCCGGCATCAACCCCTCCCTGTCGGATCGCAAAATCGATGGCCTGGTCGATGTCTTCCAACGCAAACTCGCTGCAGCAGGCTTTCGGTGTCCAATTGGGACCTCTGAAATCAGGATGTATGTAATGCCAGTTGTTTTCGACAGCCATCGCCGCCAGGGTATCTTTCTGATTGTAGTCACCGCTCCAGGTATGCAGGGAAACCAGCAGTGGCCTGGGCTCCGGACCTTTCGCCCGATAGTACCAGGCTTTCTGCACTGCGCCGTCCAGGGGCGATTCGATCTCCACCAATTGGAACGGCTCCGGCCAATGCCCCGGTCTGGTATCGTCATAGGGAATAACGTCCTCGTCGGACGAGACGGTCGAAAGGGCATCCTTATTCGAAAATGAGCAACTCATACACACGATCAGAATTATAACAAAGTACCAGGCCTTATACATAATCTGGAATTGTCAGGGTGAAAATTTGAAAATACGCGGTATCGCCCGACGGTATCAGGCGATTATACGCCAGCGTCCGGCCGGATTTCGACCATTGGATGGCCCGCAACTGGGTATATGCCTCCGGCACCCGTGGGGTCAGGTTGGTCGCCTGACCTGTTGGTATATCCACGACGTAAACTTCCTCCCCCACCCCGAAAGCCGCCCTCTTCCCGCTGGGGTCAATGTCAAAAGACGTGGTAATGCCAGCAGGCAGGTCCGTGATTTGGCGCAATGCTCCGCCGATGGTCGGAACGGAAAACAGTTGTACCAATCCGGCATCGTCCTTCATCATAAAGTACAAATGCTGGCCATCCGGCGAACTTTTCATCCACTGCCGGGGCCCCTGAACCCCCGGAAAGGTTCGGTCGGTGGTAAAAGTGACCCGCCGTTGGCGAATGAAAGACAACGGCTCAGGTCGGGAATCTATTCCTCCGCAGATCTGATTTTCGTTCTCAAGAGAAGGCCTTTCTTCCGGAAGATCCACCACAAAAACCTCGGTCACCACCTCGCCTTCACGGCTACGTACATCTCCCAGAAAAGCAACCGCCCACCGGTGGTATTGCCCGTTGCCATCCTCGTACCCCCGGTGACCGACCCAACCATCCTCATAGGCTTTGGAAATCTCATCAGAGCCCCACGTCGGATCCGGAGTCACCCGGGCCACGACCATGGAAAACATTTCACCGGAATGATGTTCCCCTGCCTCATCGGGCGGCACCTCCACTGCTCCCCAGGGCATCATGACACCGACGGTTCGCAAATCCATCACCGATGAATCCTGCTGCGATAAACGATGCATAATTTCGTCGTTGTAGGTAAACGAAACACAAGCACCATCTCCGCTCCAGGAATGGGCGTGGCTCCCACCCCGCAACGCTCCCGGCGTAAACGGCGGCCGGATGTTCCTGGCATCAAAATGTCTGCCCACCCCGGGTTCATCCATCGAAACGACCACCCCCGTCCGCCGGGTAACGCCATAGGGTTGCCGGGCGTTGGAATTGGCCAAACCATGGATAAAAATCACCCGATCCGCCACGGGGGAATACGCCACCGCACCCACACCAGGCCCGTGAATCGTCTGGTGGGGTACCGTGTACACTTTCTCAATGTCACCGGTTCTCAGGTGAACGCGTTCGATCGATCCGGTACGGCCGATGTGCGTGTCATCGTTGCGCGTATCGTACACCAGCCAAATTCCATCGGGTGAAAAAGCCTGCACCGGGTTTAAAAAATGACCGTATTCTCCCGTTGTAATTTGTTGTTCCATCCATTGCATATTATCGTCATTATCCGGAGCACAGGATGCCAAAGCGAAAGCCGTGAGCAGGATTGGAAATCCGATGCGGCACATCCCCCGGCCCCAATGCGGGATCAGTCCAGCCATCGGGCAATTTTTTCAAACCGATCCTGTCCGCCGGAAGTCTGAAGGTAATGGTGTTCCGCAGCTCCCTGGATTCGTTGATTTTGGCCATCCACCGGATCGATCGCCAATACCGCATCCGGGCCCAGATACCGAACCAGGTCCGGTAAGTCGAACCATTGGATGCCCCCCGAAATCGAAGAGGGCAGGAACCGCGCGTCGTACTCCCTGTCGCTGAGCAGGGACTGAAATGCCTCCAACGATTCGATCAGGACCAGCCGATCGGGCCATCCCCCCATGAATTTGGCCTTCAACACCTCCGCGCCGACCGGACCATGGCCCACCAGAGCCGGTTCCCGGACCCCCATTTCAATCATAAACTGTCGCAGGAGGGCTATTTCTTCCGCATGCACCGCTGCAATGCTTTTACCCGTTAAAATTCCGGCGTACCACACATTTAGCGGCACTCCCTGAATCCGGGCATCGCCGCCCTTGTACCCATCGCCCAGTTCCCCGATTCCGCTCAGATCCGGAACCACCACGGAAAATCCGGCGTCCAGCCAAAAATCAATTGGACCACCCACTTCGGCCGCTTTTTTCCCCTGGATATCCACCCACAAAATGGTTTGCCCATTGGCCGATTCGGGTTTGATCCAGACCAGGGGCAAATAATACGATCCGCTGCCCTGTACCAAATATTTCTCGATCGCATACCCGTCGTAGTGAGTTCGTCCCGAAAACACCACTTCCCCCGGGTCGGGGGCTTCGTACCCGGACATTTGGATCATTTTCTCCCGCAGTTCGGTAGGATTCGCTGGGCCTTCATTTTTATTTTCCTCCAAAAACCGAAGGGTAAGGCTGTAAATATCCTCTCCCCCCAGATCCCGATAGACATTCCCGGTGGGGAGTACCCACAACTGCTTCGGGTCAAGCACAGCCACCTCCTCATCCCGGACCGGACCGGGATGATTCAAATGCTTGCGGAAAAAACGGTACGTGGCCTCCCGGTTTTTGACCGTAGACGCATGTCCGGCGTCATCTTCGGTAAACTCCAGATTATCCTCCGCATCCCAGGCTGCGTATGCTTTTTGCGCTTCTTGATACACATCCCGAAAGCCCTGGATGCTAAAAATATCCCGGGTAGTTCCGATCAGCAGGGTGGGTTTGGGCGCGCGCACTTCGATGTAATCCGCCAGGTCGATCCCTTTGGCGATGCCCTGTTTCAAATTCTGTTCCGCATCCTGGGGGCCTTTGGATTTCAACAATTTATCGAAGGTCGTGATGTAACATTCCGGAGCAGCTGCATGAATTCGCTCATCCATCGCTGCGATATAGGCCGTCTGAGTACCCCCACCGGATCTTCCGGTAATCCCAATCCGCTGAGGATCCACTTCTTCGCGCGTCATCAGGTAATCCACCGCCCGGATTCCGTCCCAGATAAAGAAATTTGCCGGGGAAATGCCCACCAGAAAACTTTGCGAACCCGGGTAAGAATGCTCTATCGTGGATCCCAACCTTGGTTTCCCACTTTCATCGAGATAGCGAATCCGTTCTCCCTGCCCGATCGGATCAAAAGCCAGCACTGCAAATCCTTTCTTGGCATAGTTGAAAATCATGGTCTGGTAGGTCGTACTTCGGAAACCTTCCGCGGCGTGACCGCTGCAAAATAAAATGGCGGGAAGAGGTTCTGTCCGGTTTTCCGGATAACAAAATATAGCTGTGACGTAATAACCGGGCCTGGATTCGAAATATAATTTTTCGATCACCATCCCCTCATGATTCAAGGTACCCGTGATCACCGGATTGAGCGGGGTTCGCTCCGGAAAAGGTCCTACGATCTCCTCCAGTGTCTGCCGCACATACGCTTGCCGATTTTCCCAATCGGCTCGTGTTTCCAGATCCCGGATTTGGGATTGGCGGTGGTCCAGTTGAGCGAACGCTTTTTCCGCTAAATGTTGGTACAACGTATTGGACACATCCCCGTAATACGGCCAATAGGAATACACATTGAGGTCACGCTGGTCGTTCTGGCCCACAGCAAAATAACCCAGGCATAGAACCAGAGCGGCCGTGTGCATGAATTTCAGAATAGGGAACATTTTAGTCATATCAGATTGCTTGCTTAGTAAGGAATTTTTGAAAGGGCCTACGGATCATTCGTTGACCGATTGCCCTCGATATCGCTTTGATTGATCCAGCCGGCACGGAGTTTCTCCCCCCGGACGAATCGGTTGTAAAAATTACGGTTGTCCTGAGCGTAGGGGTACTGATCAAACAGATCCCCACGCCCATCCATACGTGGATCGCCTTCGGCCCGTAGTTCCTGTTCCAGAGTGGCTCGCATTTCGTCGCGCAAACCACGGTGCCGGTCATCGTGACCGATCAGATTTATAACGCAATCGGGATCCCCGGCCAGATGATAAAGTTCCTCTTCGGGATTCATCCCAAAATTCCAATCCCAGTACAAACGCTTTCCCGTCGTTCTGCGCTCATGGAGGATGAAGGTTTTAGTCGGCGACCCATCGGTATTCATATATCCCGTTTCCGGATTTCCGGCCGGCCACCGGTTGGGTTTGTAATTGATCAAATACAGGTAATCGTTTTGAATAATCCCCCGGATGGGATACCCGACATCATCCGGACGGCCCAGATCATGCCGTTCCTTCCCGATGACCATATACGACCGTTGATGGGGATCATTTCGGTCTTGCAGCACCGGCAACAGGGTATTTCCTTCCATGGGATGCATCCCGTTTGATGCTTCGTCGACCCCGGCTAAATCGAGAAAAGTAGGCGCCAGATCTGTAAAACTGACGAAGGCATGGTAATCTCTGCCTGGGTTTTCGATTCCGTTTTTCCACATGATGGCCAGTGGCAGATGATTGGATGGTTCGTAGGATTGCCCTTTGATTCGGGGAAAAGGCATCCCATTGTCCGACGTAACCACCACGATGGTGTTGTCCAATTCGCCCCGGCGTTCCAATATTTCCAGCATCCGAACGAGGTGTTGATCGAAATACTCGATTTCATACGCATAATCCAGGATGTCGGTCCTCACGGTATCGTTATCCGGCCAAAATTCGTAGACGTGATCGATTTGATCCATGGACTTGCCACCTTTGGTGATACCGGCTGCAAATTCGTATTGCCGATGGGGTTCAAACCCGCCGTACCAAAAGAAAAACGGTGCATTGTCATTGCGGGCCTGCAGAAAAGATTCAAAATTGGCGCTGTAATCGTTGGTCGAGATATGCCTGGCTGGTGTGGCTGTGGTGTGTTCATTGTACGCCGGACCGATCAGTTCCCGTTTTCGCCCATTCCGATGGCCCGGATCCCCGGGGGCCCAGCCTTTTCCCGTGTAACCGGTATGGTACCCGTGTTCACGTAATGCTTCGGCGAAAGTGCCAAATTTTTCGGGGAAATAGGGTACGTGGTTGGCGGCGTCCTCGAGTTGCCAGGAATTGCGTCCGGTGAGAATGACCGACCGCGACGGGGAACATTTGGCATTGGGGGTATAGGCCTTCCAAAAAAGAATTCCCGATTCCGCCACCCGATCAAATCCCGGTGTATTGACCCAGGTCGTTCCATAGGCGGAAGCGTGCGGAAAAGATTGATCATCGGAAATACAAAAAAGGATATTGGGAGCCTTCCGGGAGTCCTGTCCGAATCCCCATATGGCCAAACATAGAAAAAACGTGGTAATCGTGTACCGCATAATTGTCTTTCGGTTGAAAATATTCTAAAGATAACATTCCCAACCCGTCAAAAAAGACTATACGCGGTAAATTTTTAATCCACCCGAACGATCCAATCGAATTTATCTTCTACGCGACCGTGCCGGATGTCTTCGATTTTTTGCTTGAGCATGGGAGCAATCTCCGCTTTAGCGGGGTCAAATGTCACCGACGTGTCTTTATAGCGAATCTCCTTCACGATATTGGCCACCGCAGCCGTCCCCGATCCAAAGACCTCTTTGAGCTGACCGTTTTGCCCTTTTTCCATCACTTCTGCAATGCTGATCGGGCGTTCCCGAACGGTATAATCCATATCGTTGAGCAAAGTCAAAAAGGAATCGCGGGTGATTCCGGCCAGAATCCCGCCATCCAATTCGGGTGTGGCAATGTGATCATCGAACACGAAGAAAATATTCATCGTACCGACCTCCTGGACGTATTTGTGTTGTTTTCCGTCCAGCCAAAGGACCTGGTCGTAGCCTTTTTCCTTGGCCAGTCGTGAAGGCAGTAGAGAAGCGGCGTAGTTTCCGGCCGTTTTGGCCTCACCGGTTCCACCGGGTACAGCCCGTACAAACTCGGTATCCGCCCATAATTTTACAGCATCGCCGTAATAAGGTCCTACAGGCAGGAGCATAATGGTAAACAAGAAAGTTTCAGAGGGGGACACGCGCAAGAATTCATCCATGGCAAACATCAGTGGTCGGATGTACAGCGCGCTACCGGGTCGGTCCGGGATCCATTTGCGGTCCAGATTAACCAGTTCTTTCAGCACTTCGATGAAGAAATCCTCCGGAAATTCGGGCATGCACATCCGTCTTGCGGATCGGTTGAGCCGATGAGCGTGTTCCCGCGGACGAAACAGCAGCGGAACGCCATCCGCATCTACCGCTCCTTTCATCCCTTCAAAAATGGATTGGCCGTAGTGCAAGGCCTGATTGGCCGGGTGCAAAGAGAAATTTTCCACCGGCGTGATTTCCATATCCACCCAACAACCTCCACGGTATGTCGCTTTGAACAAATGATCGGTAAATATCTTTCCAAATGGTATATTGTCGAAGTCTACAGTGTCGATCCTGGATTGGGGAACCGTAGAAATTTTTATATTTGACACATCTACACTCATAATTTTTTACTTTTGACCTTGACAAACAATACAAAGGTACGCTATGGGCGTGAATAATCCATTTATTCGATATAAAATATATTCCACACCATCGTCCTCTTCGGGGCCAGATCGCGATCCCGGATCTTCACTGCGGGTTATCTGTTTATTACCGGAACAGGAAGAGGGAATGCAGGCGTTTTTGCAAAAGGTTCTGGCAGCAGCCCGAATCTACGACAACGTATATCAGGTGGTTTTAATTCCCGAAGGTGAATCCATCGCGATTTCCGATCAAAAATGGTTGGGAAACGTGGAATATATATTTTTATTCGGCGTGGTTGGGTCCGCTGCGGGGTTGCAACTCAAGCGAACTTCGTACCAGGTTCAACCCCTGGCCGGGAGTAAAATCATCCAGCTTCCGGCTTTGTCCCGGATCGAACCCAATACGCAGGAAAAACAGAAATTGTGGAATTTACTTAAAAAAGAATTTATAGATGGCTAAACATCTGTTATTTGCCACGTCCAACATATACAAACTGCAGGAAGTCCGATCGATCATCGGTGAGGAATACGTCATTGATGGTTTGGATTCGATCGCCTTTTCGGACGAAATACCCGAAACGGGCGATACCATCGAGGAAAATGCGATTCAAAAGGTGAATTACATCGCCGATTACACAGATCTTGCCGTCTTTGCGGAGGATACAGGGTTGATCGTTCCTGCATTGGGAGGAGCACCGGGTGTTCATTCCGCGCGTTATGCGGGGGATCAAAAATCGGATCAGGACAATATTGCGAAGTTGATGCAAGAATTGGAGGAGCATGGAAAAGACCGCCGTGCGTATTTTCAGACCGTACTGGCGTACCGCGATCCTGCGGGGGAGGTCCATACCTTTACCGGCGAAGTTCATGGGCGCATCATTGATGTACCGCGGGGGACCAGAGGATTTGGGTACGATCCGGTTTTTGTGCCGGATGGATATGAACAGACCTTTGCGGAACTGGGAGAAGACATCAAGAACAGGATCAGCCATCGACGGCAGGCGCTGGATCGGTTTAGAGGATATTTAGGTTAGAATGAAGGGATGCGGTTTGTCGGGGTGTGTGGTCAATCAGTGGTCAGTGGTCAGTGATCACCAAAGGCGCGACTTGGACCGTAGGGACTT
>CALGAA010000041.1 GCA_937952445.1 uncultured Bacteroidota bacterium
GGGTGCCGGCGGAGGTGTTCGACGCCGCCGAAGCCCACCTGGTCGCCCTCGCTGCATTGATCGAGGGTTCTTCAGGCAAGAAATCAGCTATTGCTTCGCACTCCGAAATGATATAATCGTACAGCTCAGCCTCCGTAGATCTTGGGTACTGCAGCGTGGAAATATCGGTATCGCCCGAATACTCAAACACCTCATCGCCTACGATGGGCATACCTCCCATCCCCTTACACATGTTAAAATACACCCACGCCCGCAAAAACCGGACCTCCCCTTCGTATTGCTGTCGCGACTGTTCATCCAGGATCGGAGTTTCCCGCAATCCTTCCAAAAATTGATTGATATTCCGGATCAGACCATAATCATACACGCGCCAATGCGCATCGGAAAATGTCTGAAAATGATCCGGTCCGCCGTCGGACTTTCCGGCTTCATCCAAAAGGGTATACCCATATGAATCATCGATGTGCTGCCCCCAGGTGACCCGACCGTAATAATTTGCTAAAACGGATTGGATAATGACCTCATCGCTGAACACCTGATCTTCGGTGAGAATCTGGTCCGGTTCCTGATCGAGTATATCGGTACAACCTGCCGAAAAAAGTACTATTACATATAAAATAAAGTATATATGGATTTTCATTGCGGTTAGAATTTAAGATTTAGGGAAAAATTGTAGATCGTCATCGTAGGGTAACCCAACCCATTGTCCGCATCACCTTCCGGATCCACCCCAACCAGGTTGGTCAGCGTCCACAAATTTTGTCCCGAAAATGACATCCGAACGCTGGTAATAGACCAGGTTGACAACCATCGGTCGGGAAGAGAGTACCCCAAAGCGAGGTTTCTCAACTTGAGGTATTTCACGTTCTTCTTCCAAAAATCACTATTCCAATAATTACTATGCCCACTGTTCCCGATCAAAGGAGTAGGATACTTTCCAGGGATTAACTCGCTTTCCGCGTCAAAGATATCTGCCAATCTCCACGAGTCATCGAAATAGTATTGGGGATTGTTGCCCCCATCGTGGAATGGATTTCGCTGTTCCCAGTTTTGGTACCAGGTGTACATTCCTCCACCGGTCAGGTCAAAAGCCAGATCTACCCCTTTCCACATAAAGCTAAAATTCAATCCAAAGTTGAGGATTGGAGTGGAATTTTGTCGATACCCGATGGGCCGTTCGTCCATCCAGTTGATCACGCCATCTCCGTTCTGATCCACGTATTTTATATCTCCGGGCCTCAGGGTTTTGTTTCCCTGTCGATCGTTGTCGACCGGCCAGGTTGAAATCTCTTCCCAACTGGTAAATTGTCCGTCGGACTCCAATCCCCAATTGAGAAAACCAAATCTTTGCACCAGCGATCCTCTATATTCGTCCCAGGAATTACTAAATCGGGGTTTGTACCTGTCCCAGTCATAAAACCGAGAGTAGGTGATGTTTCCCCCGATCGAGTAGTGCAAATCACCCCGGGTGTCGCGCCAGGTAATCGAACCATCGTAGCCGATATTCGCATCGGAATTTAGATTTTCCAACGGGAGGTTAAATCCTACCTCGGAAGGCAGCAAAACGTCGTATCTGGAGGCTGGCAACCCCGTACGTATTCTTCTAAAATAGTCCACTGTCGCCGTCAGTCTGTAGTCCAAAAAACTCATATCCACCCCGATATCCAGCATTTCAGCTTCTATCCACGACAAGGTCGTGACAGGAAGGCCCCTTGGAGCGGTCCCAATCGTGTATTCCCCGTTGATAACCGCACCCCCTGACTTGTAATTGTATCCGCTCAGATAGTCAAACGGCGCGTAACCACCCACATCATCATCTCCCAAAATGCCATAGGATGCTCTGAATTTCAAATCATCGAAAACCGATGCAACACCCTCATCCGTCCAGAAATTTTCCTCTGATATCCTCCATCCAGCAGACACAGAGGGGAAAAATCCCCACCTGTCCCCCGGTGGAAATTTCCACGACCCATCGTATCGCGCTGCCAATTCTATTAGATACCGATTTTCAAAATCATAGTTGATTCGCCCCATATATCCTAGCCGAGCTTGTGTGTTGTTACCCACATCATCGTAGGTATCGGCGGTTTCATAATCGATGAGGTTCAATACATTGGCAGTGGGAATAGAATGCACCCACGTGGTTGGTTGATCCCGGGTTATGGTTTCCATCCCTCCCAATATTGACAATGTGTGCGAACCCAGTACTTTGCTGTAAGTGGCCCTGACGTTTGAGGTAACTTCTTCCACGTGACCGACTCTTCGCTCCCTCCAGGGGTTGTTGTTTTCAAAGATGACCGGATAGGTATCCGTATCGTCATCATATCCGTACAATTTGTACGTGTATTCGTGGTTATCCAATCGCTGCGCTGCATAATAATACCCCAGCAAGGCGGATATTTTAAATCCATCCAATATTTCGTATTCGGCATTAAAATTCAATTGCCCGACCCTCCATGTTTCCTGGTATTTTCCGGATAGGTCATAGGTTAACCAGGCAAAATTGGTTCCGGGGTCGGTCGATGTCAGGGTGGGATAATCGGGATTGTCATTGGCAAAAGGTCGGACCGTGGGTAAATTTCGATACGTAGCAAACCGCGGCAACCAATAATCGTCTACGCCAGGGACTCCCGGATTGACACGGGTTTCAACGCGTCCGTTCATACCGGCTCCCAAAGATAAACGATCTGTCACCTGCGACTCGATGTTCATCTGCACGTTGGTCCGGTTGAATCCGCCGTAGTTTACGATCATAGCATCTTGATTGAGGTGGCCGGCGCTTAAGTAGTAATTGATTTTGTCCGACCCGCCCGAAGCATTTACATTGAGGTAGTACTGCGGCGCTGTTTCCCAGACAAAATCATACCAGTTGAATGGTTGGTATCCGCTTTCTGTACCCATTCGCCATTTCTCCAGATCTTCACGGCTATATTTATAATTTCCCACACCCTGGATGGTCTCGGACTGGATGTAATTTTCCACGTACGTGACCGCATCAGCGGGTTTGGGAAAGGCAGACAGGTTCTGGAAGCCATACTTACCCGTAACGCTAATCGTATTTTTGGTGTTTTGCCGTCCTTTTTTTGTGGTAACCACCACCACTCCATTCGCAGCCCGCACCCCATATATCGCCGCCGAGGCATCTTTAAGAACCGAAATGGATTCGATGTCGTTGAAGTCTAGGTTGTTGAATTGGCCAGCATCTTTCTGGATACCATCAATCACGTACAAAGGGTTGCCCATATTCCGGATCTGGAGCGCGGTAGATGCCCCGGGGCGACCATCGGTCTGACGGGAATTCAGCCCGGCGATTTTACCCACCAAAGCACCCGAAGTGGTGGAAGCTTCCGAACGTTGAATATTTTCCGAGCTGATCGTAGTAATGGCACTGGTCAACGATTCCTTTTTCGCCGTACCGTATCCCACTACCACGACTTCCTCGAGCGTTTCCAGGTCTTCCATCAGGACCACGGAAAATTGATTTCTCCCTTCTACCGGAATTTCAGTCGTCTCATATCCGACATATGAAAACACCAATACCGCGTCCTCATCCACGTCTTCCAGGAAGAATCTACCTTCCTGATCCGTCACCGTACCCTTTTCTGTATCCTGGACGAGGACGTTGACCCCGATAAGCGGATTGCCCGCTTCATCGGACACGGTACCCGAAATATCTACGGCCGCTCCATCACCCAAACCCCCACCGTTTGGAGTCCCAGCTAAAGTACCTTGCACATGGACCATGAGCAAAACACACCATCCGATCTTCAGTAATTGCAATAATTTCATCATCATAACCCATCATTTTTACGTTAGTACAAACAATGGCAAACAACCAGTCTCCCTTCACACAAAGGCCTACATGTAATTATTAGATAAAGAGTTATTTGTTTGCCACCAATCAGCCATAAGAGCAAATCTATAGATGGGCCGGCGGATTTATCTACCTTATATTATCATATTATAGTCAAATCATATCCTAATCGAATTATTTTTAGTATAATTGGATAACATTTACCAGTATTTGAATCGTATCGAAGCATGAAACGAAAGCATGTAATTCCTAAACCATTGATCCCGGAATCAAAGTCGTTTTTGATCCGAGAAATACATGCCCCTCATTTCGATCCTACCTTTCACCTCCATCCAGAGTTTCAAATATCGTACGTCGCTAAGGGAGAAGGAAACCGATTTATCGGGGACAGCGTTCAGCCTTTCAAGGCCAATGACCTGGTGCTATTGGGACCGAATCTCCCACACGTATGGAGAAACCACAAGCCGTATTTTGAAAAAAACAGCAACCTGAGTACTACGGTCATTGTGTTGTATTTCAAGGCCAATTTTCTGGGTCATACCATCCAAACCAAGGAAGAATTTGAAAGCATAAAACATTTATTAAACCATTCACAAAAAGGTCTTGAAATCACCGGAAAAACCAAAACGAAAGTTTGCCGATTAATGGTCGACCTACTTTCACTCACCGGGCCAGAGAGCATCATACAACTTTTGAAAATCCTCAATGTGCTGGCGGATTCCGAAGAGTGCCACATCATTACCCACACCCACCCAATCGCGTACAATACCGCCTTCGAGGCGCACAGAATGAATGACGTGTACGATTTTGTGATGAAACATTTTCACAAAAAGATCAAATTGGAAGAAGTAGCCGATATTGCTTGCATGACCAAAACGTCGTTCAGTAGATATTTCAAATCCCGATCGAACAAATCCTTCTCGGATTTTCTCAAAGAAATTCGGGTAGAACAC
>CALGAA010000042.1 GCA_937952445.1 uncultured Bacteroidota bacterium
GAGCGACAAAGTAAACATTGCGCTCGTCGGTGCCGGAGGTCAGGGTCAACACAACGTGAGAAGTTTACTGCAATTGGATGATATTCAAATCGTTTCGGTAACGGACCCGGGGCGATACTGGGATCTCAACAATTTTTATTATAAATCCATCGCTGGCCGTGAACCGGTATGCCAAATGATCGAAGAACACGGTCGGAACCACGGCAATTCCAAAAAGGTCCGGCAATTTACCCGATTTCATGAAATGTTGGAGAAACAAACCGATGCCGATGCCGTTTTATGCGCCACACCAGATCACACGCATGCCTACATCACGATTGCTTCTCTAAAAGCCGGCATGCACGTGTTTTGTGAAAAACCCATGGCCCACAATATTTGGGAAACCCGAATGGTTCGGAAAGTTGTTCAGGAAACAGGATTGGCCACCCAGATGGGAAATGTAGGTCACAGCGCAGATGGTATGCGAAGCACCGTAGAATATCTGCAGGATGGTGCGATCGGGAAAGTCCGGGAAATCCATGCCTGGGTACCGGCCACCCGATGGAACGCAGGAATCACAGGTCTACCGACCGAATCAAGCCCCATTCCTTTTGGATTTGATTGGGAAGAATGGTTGGGGCCTGCCCCCTACCGTCCATATAATGAACTGTTTTCGCCTGTTACCTGGCGGGATTTTTGGATTTACGGATGCGGAGCCCTGGGTGATTTTGGGTGTCACGACATGGATTTACCCTTCTGGGCATTTGACCTGACCACACCCGAGGAAATTCAAATTTATCCGGCAGGACAAAGTAATTCAGAGGTGACCCCGTATGGGGAGTCCGGGACCTACCATTTTCCACAGATAGGAGACCAACCAGCGATGCAATTGCATTGGTATTCGGGAGGGTTAAAACCGACCTGGCGAGAACCACTTCCTCCGGATTTTAAATTTGCATCCCGCAGCGCTATGTACGTTGGAGAAAAGGGGGTCATTATCACAGAGGGAGGAAATCGAGAACCCCAAATTTTTCCAGAGTCCCTTCGGGAATCGTATACACCCCCTCCGCAAACCATCCCCAGGTCCAACGGCCACCACAGGGATTGGGTCGATGCGATTAAAAATGGCGGTCAACCCAGTGCCAATCTTGATTACGGAAGTCAATTGACCGAGCTTACCCTGCTGGGCGTTCTATCACTTCGGTTGGGTGGCGCACGGATTCACTGGGATGCAGAAAACATGGTTGCCAGGGGAATTCCCGAAGCTACTGATATCATCAAAGAACCGGCACGGGAAAAGTGGGATATTTCCACGCTTTAAAAAGCCTTTTACATGGGTGGAGCAACTATCGTCCCGTTCACCTGATCCCTATGACCAAAACAAATGGTACAATTTTGACCGGTAAAAATGAATAATATACGCAGTAGGCTCTGTTACTTTTATTATTGAAAAAAATAACCAAAAAAGGCGCCCCAGACCGAGCACAAGCTTCAGCTCAAAAATCCGCCGTTTCATCAATCCCGAATGACGGCAATCGGAGATCTATTTTCACATTATCTCCTTCGGTTTGGGTACAGATCTGACGCTTACATTAAAAAAAAGGAGGTCCACCCTTCGTGATTCAATCAGCGATTCAACGACTTATTCACCCCTTTGACCATGGGTACAAATTTAAAATAATCATACCGCTCGATGACTGGTTCTCCATCGGTTTTAATCAACCGTATCATTTGCTGAGATTCGTTTTGGGCCCCCACAGGAGAAACCAGATACCCCCCCACTTTCAATTGATTTTGCAATTCCGCGGGAATTTCACTGGGCGCAGCGGTGATCAAAATTTTATCAAAGGGAGCATACCGCGGCAGTCCCTGATATCCGTCTCCGAGAAATGTTCGAATTTTGATATACCCTAATTCCCTGAGCAATTCCGAGGTTCGCCGGTAAAGGCTTTCATGGCGTTCGATGGTGTACACCCGAGCACCCATATCGTGCAATATGGCTGCCTGATACCCACTCCCCGTACCGACTTCCAAAATTTTATCCTGCGGCTGAATGTCCAGTAAATTGGTCTGATATGCCACTGTATACGGCTGCGAGATGGTTTGTTCTTCGCCTATGGGAAAGGCCACGTCTTTGTAGGCCCAATCATCAAAACCAGTATCGAAAAAGTAATGACGGGGAAGATCCCCCATCACTTTTAGTAATTTTTCATTGTTCACGCCCTTTTCCCGTAAGGTCTTGATCAGTTGTCGCCTCATACCCCGGTGGCGGTATGTATCAATAAATTTCCGCATAAATCTGCCTTTCTTCCTTAATATTATTCACACCCGTCATCATGGTTTTGAGTAAACCACCCCTCCATTCCTGGCCTAAAGGTACTGAATTTAAATGACCACACTGACTCATCCCTTATAGTTCCAACCCAAATACCCGAATCCCAAACCCGATTCACCCGATATTCAAAATAATATATTTATCTTGAGCTGGTAAAATATCGCACTATGAAGATAAAATTTGGCACCGACGGTTGGCGAGCTATTATCGCGGACGATTACACCTATGAAAACGTCCGCAGGGTCGCTGAAGGGACTGCTGACTACATGCAGGACCAGGGAATGAAAAAAGTCGTCATCGGGTACGATTGCCGGTTTGAAGGTAAAGCCTTTTCAGAACTCGTCGCCGGGGTGTTGGGATCAAAAGGCATTCGGGTGGTTTTGAGCAGTGCTGGTTTTTCGTCCACCCCCATGGTTTCCCTGGCCGTTCACGAGCTTAAGGCAGACCTCGGAGTGGTGATTACCGCCTCGCACAACCCTCCTTCGTACAACGGTTATAAGCTAAAATCCAAATATGGAGGACCGAGCGTTCCGGCAGAAATCGAGGCTGTCGAACAGCGGATTCCAGACCAGGCCACCGTACAAGTTTTGTCCATCGATGAATTAAAAGCGAAAAATCTGGTCGAATTTGAAGATCTGGAGGAAATGTACCTGAACAAAGTCCGCGCCTCCTTTGACCTGGATGCCATTCTCCAATCGGGCCTTAAAATTGCCTACGACGGTATGTACGGAGCCGGTCAAAATGCGATGCAAAAACTTTTTCCTTCCGCCACTTTCCTCCATTGCGAATTCAATCCATCGTTCCACGGTCAGGCACCTGAACCCATCGACCGCAATCTCCAGGAATTGGCCAATTTGATCCGCAATAATCCAGGAAACTACGATGTGGGACTGGCAAACGATGGAGATGCAGACCGAATTGGGATGTACGACGAAAACGGACAATTTGTGGATTCCCACCATCTGCTATTGCTCCTTCTGGAATATATGCATCAATATAAAAACATCCGGGACAGCGTCATCATCACATTCTCCGTGACCGATAAAGTGAAAAAATTAGCCGAATTGTACGGCCTGGATGTCGAGGTAACTAAAATCGGTTTCAAATACATTGCCCAACGGATGCAGGAAATAGATGTAACGGTAGCGGGCGAGGAATCCGGTGGTATCGCAGTAGCGGGACACATTCCCGAGCGTGATGGGATCTGGATTGGCCTCGTAATCTTCGAATACATGGCAAAATCCGGCAAATCGCTGACCCAATTGATTCAGGATTTATACCAGAAAATTGGTCCTTTCACTTGCGACCGAGATGACCTGCACCTGGAAGAATCCAAGAAAAAAGCGATTCTTGACCATCTCAAAAACCACCCGATTTCCCGTTTTGAATCCTATGAGGTAGATCATGAAGAAAACCTGGATGGCTTTAAGTATATCCTGAAAAACGGTGATTGGGTAATGATCAGACCTTCGGGCACAGAGCCTGTTTTACGCGTCTACGCCCAGTCCGAAAACGATCAAAAGGTCAAGGACTTACTACATTCTGTGCACCAAACCCTGAATGCCATTGGATAGGAAACGTCGAACCTTTGCACTGATCATATTTTGTGGGCTCATGGGATTGTACCGATGCCAGGAACCCAAAGATTTGACCACCGGCGAAGAGATTTACCGGGCTTACTGTGTAAATTGTCACGGAATTGATGGCAGCTTGTCGCATAGCGGGGCCCTGGATTTAACCCAATCAAGACTCCCACTCGAAGGTCGCAAGGATATCATTAAGCACGGCAGGGTGACCATGATGGGGTTTGAAGGTGTACTGACCGATGCCCAGATCGATTCGGTTGCAGTTTATACCCAAAAGCTCGTAAAGGAATGAATCGCGAGGACAAAATACTCGTCACGGGGGGAACAGGATTTTTGGGTAGTTATATCCTCCGCGATCTCCTCCTACAGGACTCCCAGAATATCCACGACATCCGTCGCCCGACCAGCAACCTCGGACTGGTGAAGGATTTCGAGGAAAAAATCCAATGGCACGTGGTGGACCTGGATGATGTGGGAGACGTATATCAGTCCATCCGGGGTTCGGCAGCCGTCATTCATAGTGCAGGGCTGGTCTCTTTTGCCCCCGGCGACCGCGATGATTTATACCAAACCAATGTACAGGGAACAGCAACCGTGGTCAATGCGTGCCTGGAATACGACGTGGGGCGTTTGATCCATATATCTTCCTCTTCCGCGCTGCCCAAACTAAAAAACGGGCAACCGATTACCGAAAAAACCAAGTGGCTTGATGACAAAAACATATCCCATTACGGACGCAGCAAGCGATTGGCTGAAATCGAAGTTTGGCGGGGTATCGCGGAAGGCCTGAAGGCGATAATACTCAATCCAACCATCATATTGGGAGCCGGAATTTGGGAATCTACTTCCTGCAAATTGTTTTGGCAGGTCTACGACGGGTTAAAATACTATCCTCCCGGGAGTACCGGATACGTCGATGTACGGGATGTATCCCGGATTGCCGTGGATATGCTGGAGGAAAGCGAGATCAACCAATCCTTTATCATCAGTGAATCCAATTATAGTTTCAAAGATATTTTCACCATGATAGCAGAGGGACTAGGAGTAAAACCACCTTCAAAAAAAGCGCCAAAGTGGGTTGCAAAAGGGATCGTGGCGGGCGAATTCCTAAGATCCAAAATAACCGGCAAAAGGCCGATCATCACTCCCGATAGCGTCCGCAATGCCTATGAAAACTTTAATTACGACCCGGGAAAAATAAAGAAACGTCATTCATTTATCCCCATCCCGGAAACTATTCGTGAGACCACGACCTTATTTCGGGAAGCGACTCAAAACAATTTTGAACCCAAACGATTAGACCCAAAAATCGATACGAAACCAAAATCATCTTTATGAGGATTGGATTTGATGCCAAACGGGCTTTCCAAAACCGGACCGGATTGGGGAATTATGCCCGGACCTTATTGTCCAACTTGAAAACGTATTTTCCATCGGAAGAATACGTCTTATTTGCCCCGAATAAACAGACCGAATTCCAAAAACGATTTCAGGATGATGCGGTAGTAACTCCCGCCAGAAAACACCTGTTCTGGAGAAGTTTGGGGATAAAAAAAGACATCCGCACCACGGGAGTTGAGCTCTTTCATGGTTTGTCCAATGAGCTACCCTTCGGTATTGACCGGACCGGAATCCCCTCGGTGGTGACCATCCACGACGTCATTTTTGACATTATCGAAGAGGACTTCCCGTGGCATGACCGCATGATCTACCGAATGAAAACCAGGAAATGCATCGCGCAGGCTTCCAAAATCATCGCGATCAGTGAAGCCACCAAATCTGATTTAATCGAACGCTTCAATGCTGACCCGAATAAAATTGAAGTGATATATCAGCCCATCGACTGCCAATTTGACCAGCCCATTTTTTCGCCACGCGAACTCGAAGCCAGCCGGAAAAAACATCAGCTTCCCGAACGGTATATGTTGTACGTGGGTGCGTTGATGAAGCGAAAAAATATTTTATCGATGATCCGCGCCTGGCAACAACTGCCTCCGGGACACGCCCTCCCACTTTTGATTTATGGGAATGGAAATCAATACAAACAAGAGGTTATTCAATACATCAGGAATCACGGCCTGGAGGACCGGGTTCAGCTCCGGGACCAACTGCCTTTTGAGGATTTGCCCTGCATTTATCGTCTGGCAGAAGTGGTGCTTTATCCATCGCTTTACGAAGGTTTTGGTCTGCCTGTAGCGGAGGCTCTCGCTTGCGGTACCCGGGTGGTGACCTCATCTGTGAGTTCGATGCCCGAAGCAGGAGGTACATTGTGTCAGTATGTTGATCCCCATAGCGTCAGTTCCATCGCGGAGGGCATTGTCCGGTCACTCAATGAACCCAGGCCAGATCCCGAGGCTATTTCTAAACATTTAAAGCAATTTGACAGTTTTACACTAACGGAACAAATTGTAAATGTCTACCGTGAACTGACTGGAAATTAGTACCTTTGTGTGCAATTATAAAAATTTTATCAAACTTAAATAACGTATATGTCTGTAGATACGAAATTAAACTACAAAGTCAAAGATATTGGCTTAGCGGACTGGGGCCGACGGGAAATTGAATTAGCAGAAGCTGAAATGCCTGGCCTGACGTCATTGCGTGAACGTTTTGGAGACAGCAAGCCGCTAAAAGGAGCGAGAATCGCTGGTTGCCTTCACATGACCATACAAACTGCGGTTTTGATCGAAACACTCGTAGAACTGGGTGCTGAAGTCACCTGGTCTTCCTGCAATATTTTCTCAACACAGGATCATGCAGCTGCTGCGATCGCCAAAACAGGGGTACCGGTATTTGCCTGGAAAGGGGAAACAGAGGAGGAATACATCTGGTGTATCGAGCAGACCATATTCGGATTTGAAGGCGGTAAACCTTTGAACATGATTCTCGATGATGGCGGAGATTTGACTGCGCATGTTTTTGAGAAATATCCGGAACTGGTTGCCGGGATCAAAGGGGTCAGTGAAGAAACAACGACTGGAGTTCATCGTCTGTATGAACTGGAAAAAAGAGGAAAACTTCCCATCCCTGCATTTAACGTGAACGATTCGGTGACCAAATCTAAATTTGACAACAAATACGGTTGCAAGGAATCCTGTGTGGATGCCATCCGGCGTGCGACCGACCTGATGCTGGCCGGAAAAGTGGCCGTAGTGGCTGGGTATGGCGATGTTGGAAAAGGTTCAGCAGCTTCCCTACGTGGTGCAGGATGCCGCGTCATCGTGACCGAAATCGATCCCATTTGCGCGTTGCAGGCGGCAATGGATGGATATGAGGTCAAGAAAATGGTAGACGCGGCAGCTGAAGGTGATATTATTGTCACGGCCACGGGCAACAAAAACGTCGTATCCGAACAGCATTTCCCTTTGCTCAAGGACAAGGCTGTAGTCTGCAACATCGGGCATTTTGATAACGAAATCAATATGGCCTGGTTGAATAAAAACTACGGTCATACCAAGGTAGAAATCAAGCCTCAGGTGGACAAATATACGTTGGATGGAAAAGACGTGATCATTCTGGCTGAAGGTCGGTTGGTCAACCTGGGTTGTGCCACAGGTCATCCTTCATTCGTAATGTCCAATTCCTTTACGAACCAGGTTCTGGCTCAGATCGAATTGTGGCAGAATACAGATCAATACGAAAACAAAGTATATACATTGCCAAAGCATCTGGATGAAGAAGTGGCCCGTCTGCATTTGGCTAAGATTGGCGTGGAACTTGAAACGTTGACCGAAGACCAGGCTGAGTACATCGGTGTCGAAGTAGAAGGACCTTACAAACCGGAATACTACCGATATTAATTCGGTAAGCTTTGGAAATGCACCCGATCAGGAAGGATTGGGCTGAGTCGAGCGATTGAAAATCAAAGGGGCTGGGTATTGCCAGGGGGTATTTGTGCAAAAGTGTCGCCTGGGCAGGTAAATCCGAGGATATGAAAGAAGCATCCTTCATCAGTAAAATATTTATACTCCCGATCCGGTTGTATCAAATTACCCTGTCCCCTTTGCTCGGTAAGAACTGCCGTTTCCAACCGACATGTTCTCAATATATGATCGAAGCTATTCGTGAATGGGGCCCATTAAAAGGCATATATCTGGGGGTCCGGCGGATTGGAAAATGCCACCCCTGGGGTCCGCATGGTCACGATCCGGTCCCGAAAAAGCACCCGCAGCAGGCCGGTCAGAAAACGTGAATCTTTGCAGGAATTGTAACGCTATGTTGATACGACCACGACGAAATCGAAACTCCATCGCCATCCGATCAATGGTTCAGGAAACCAGGGTAGGGACGGAAGATCTAATTTATCCCCTGTTTGTCATGCCGGGTATGGGTGACAAACAACCTATTCCATCGATGCCGGGAATTTACAGGCATTCAGAGGCTGGAATCCTGGATGAAATCGAAGAAGCGCGTGCGGCAGGTATCCAGGCGATCATGTTGTTTCCGGCCGTTCCTGAAGAACGGAAGGACCCTATGGCGACGTACAGTTATGCACCGGAGAACTTCTACCTTCAGGTGGCTCAACAGATCAAGGAACAATTTCCAGAAATCTGTTTGATCAGTGATGTAGCGATGGATCCATACAGTTCGGATGGACATGATGGGATCGTGAGGGATGGCGAGATTCTCAATGATGAAACCCTGGATATCCTGGGAAAAATGGCTTTGGCTCAGGCTTCCGCCGGATTTGACATCATTGGCCCATCGGATATGATGGATGGACGGGTGGAGTACATCAGGCGGGTTTTGGATCAGGAAAAATATACGACAACGGGAATTATGGCCTATACGGCGAAATATGCCAGTGCGCTTTACGGACCGTTCCGGGACGCCCTGGATAGCAGCCCCAAAAAGGGGGACAAAAAGACGTATCAGATGAACCCCGCCAACCGGAGGGAAGCTCTGATCGAGGCCGGCCTGGATGTCCGGGAGGGTGCTGACTACCTCATGGTCAAACCCGCGGTACACTACCTGGATATCGTCCGGGAAATGCGCGATCATTTTCATTTACCCATTGTTTCGTATCACGTTTCGGGTGAGTACGCCATGCTGATGGCTGCTGCAGAGAAAAACTACCTCAATCTGGATTTGGCGCTCGAGGAAACCCTGCTGGCGATGAAAAGAGCCGGAAGTGATTTGATTATTACCTATTTTGCAAAAAAATATGCGACGTCGCTTTCTCAAAGTAAATAACCAGATCTTTACGCTTTGGTACGTCGTTATCCAACTCGGGATCCTTTTACAGGGAAGTACTGTTCAGTCCCAAAACCCTTTTGATATCAAATCCCGGAAGTCGGTCGATTCGATTTCGGTCTACGGGTCTGCAGATTCTATTCTAATTTCCGATACGGCCGTTCCGGGGGCCATCATCCCGGAAGATTCAATAGACTTCATATCCCCGATTGATACCGCATCAACGTTGGAGAAAACCAACACGGACAAAACTCAAAAAAAGTACAGAGAAATCATTCTGGTAGATCCCCCAGCTCAATCCAACCACCGGGGTCTTTTGGAGGGCATGGGGGATGTCACTGAGGATACAGGGATCCAATCCCATTCAAATTGGTGGTATTACATCTTTGACCTGGTTCTTTTATTATTTCTTTTGGGCGCATTTCTGTACGATCGCAAAGTAATTCCTCCCATCCGAAAGGCGTTTTTGCACGAGAATTATTTAAGATTTTTATACCGCGATACCTATGTACGAAAGCCCGGTATATACTTATATCTCAATATTATATTTTTATTAAACCTCGGTTTTATCCTTTTCCGGGTGGCTCAATATATGAACCTGGCCGCTGGCCTACGTGATTACTTCATTATCCAGGGTGTTGTTCTTTTGCTCTTTATCATCAAACACATCTCCCTCGAATTGCTGGCCAATCTGGTGGACAAACCTTTTGAAGTCCGGTTTTATCGGTATTGGATGATTTTGTCTGCGGGTCTGATCGGCTTGTGGCTCATTCCAGTCACACTGATGTTGTCCGTACTCCCGGACCAATATATGTTTATTGCACTGCTTTGCACCTGCATTCCCTTGGGTTTATTACTCATTTACAGGCAGATAAAAGCCATGATTCAGGCCAAATTTTTTCTTTCCAAACATTTTTTCCATTTTTTTCTGTACTTTTGTGCCGTCGAAGTAGTGCCGGTGCTAATCTTAGCAGACATATTGGTCAATTATTGATTGAAAAGGTAAAACAGTTATCTCTTTTATGGCAAATGAAGATCAAAAAAAGCAGGATCTGGAAGTTAAAACAATTCTGGTTTCACAACCAAAGCCAGAATATTCCCCTTATTATAAGCTGGAGGATAAGTACGGTATCAAGATCGACTGGCGACCTTTTATACATGTAGAACCAGTACCTGAAAAGGAATTCCGTAAAACCCGAATCAAACCCGATGAGTACACGGCGATTATTTTTACGAGCCGGAACAGCATCGATCATTTCTTCAACTTGTGTGAAGAAATGCGAATTAAAATGTCAGAGGATACTAAATATTTTTGTTTATCGGAAGCGATCGCTAATTATCTTCAGAAGTTTATAGTATACCGAAAAAGAAAGGTGTTTGTTGGAAAACGATCGATAGCTGATTTGGAAAATTCCTTGAAAAAGCATAAAAAAGAAAAATTTCTGCTCCCTACATCCAACCTGGGAAGCAAACCAGTTCAGGATTTTCTCAGCAAAATGAAAATCGATTACCAGGAAGCCATGATGTACAAAACCGTCAGCAGCGATCTGTCAGATCTTGCAGACATCACATATGATGTACTGGTTTTTTTCAGTCCTTTGGGTATCCAGTCCCTGTTTGAAAACTTTCCGGATTTTAAACAAAATAAAACCCGGATCGCTGTTTTCGGAAACAGTACAAGCAAAGCTGTTTTGGAAAAAGGGCTGACTATCAACATAAAGGCGCCTTCGAAAGATGCGCCCTCAATGTCCATGGCGCTGGAAAATTACATTAAGGAAATCAACGGAGAAATCTAAACGGTTTTGGCAATAAGGTGTTTGGTAGGAGAACCGTATTTATACCGTTCTAAACCCGATCACCAATGAAGAATTTTGCAAAGTCGATGTCATCACCGCTCTACGCACTCGAAAATGTGCTAAATGGGAGAGATTTGGTATTGCCCGGGCACAAAGATTTGGAGGTGGTTCGGCACATGAAAAATCACCTCACCCCGACACCGGATGATGCCCAGAAAGCTGCCGTGGTTTTGCTCGTTCATGCGACCCACGGCTACCCATCGATTATCTTTATCCAGCGTACCAATAACCTGCCCCATGACAAGCATAGAGGGCAAATCGCATTCCCCGGGGGAAAACTGGAAGAAGATGAGAGCCTGAAAGAATGTGCTTTCAGGGAAATGCATGAAGAAATCGGAATTTGGTTGCCACCGGAGCACCCGGTGACCAGTCTTACTCCGCTTTACATTTCTGTTAGCAACTTCCGCGTACAGCCCTACATAGCAATTCAGGAACGTATTCCAACACCCACGCCCAATCCCGCCGAAGTGTCAGCAGTGATCGATAGCCCCCTGACCGATCACCAGAACAGGTTTAAAATAAGAAGAAAAGATATATGCGTACGGGATATCGTACTAAATGATGTTCCATATTACGACATCGATGGCCATACGTTGTGGGGAGCTACAGCGTTGATTTTCGCCGAATTTTTGGAAATTTACAATCTTCAGAACCTCTGACAAATTATAAGAGGTCAGAAACGTTGCAATTATGGAACAATATCCAATTGAGGTACCGGCCGTTTTCCTGTGGTTTTTTCAAATTCAATTTCCGTAAAATCCTGATTAGCCGTAAAACCGTATCCATAAATGATTTCATTGGGCCGGGTTAACCGCGCAAATCGTTCGGTGAAAATTTTTCCTTTTCTTTCGTCCCATCTCAATTCGCTGGTTTCCAATTTTTCACCATGAATGTTTTCAAAAACCACATTACCCGAGGCAATGACCAGATAATCATCCGGTAATCGTTCCGCATAATCCGAAACAAGAGTGGCAAACGTAGCCCCTTCTTCAAAAAATGTGACGAGGATTCCCTCCGGAAATACATCTTTCAAGGGCAAAACATTCTTCCGCATCAATACCGGCGCTTCGAGGGTCATCAATAGTTGGGCATCATCCGTATACTCCATCGTGACGTTGTACGCCAAGTCCGCGTCAGTGGTCAAATTCTCTGTGTCGATGTCTTCTGCCACAGGCAATTTACTCTCACATGAAGCTAAAGCGAGGGCCCAAATAATGACAAATACCGATATACTAAATATCCTCATTTTGCTGGATTGATCTGATCACTATACTGGTAGGTGCTGTCTCAGCACCAAAATTAACAACAATAACCGGACCTTCTTGTTTATTTCGATCAACATCACTTCTTATTCGATGACCAGGATTTCTCCAGATACCACCTCGACTACCTGGTCAATAAATTCAACGTGGGCTTTATACACATATATACCCGGGATCAAGCGTTTCCCTTTTAAGGTTCCATCCCACCCAAGCTGATATTGATTGGGGGGTAAATTTTCTCTTGTGAATAATAAATTGCCCCAGCGGTCGAACACATCAAATTCCACAATCCGGGCAATGTGGGGACCTCCATATATGGTGATAAAACTATTCTGATCTCCGCTTCCAGGCACCACAACGTTTGGAACTCCGATATCCCGCACTGGAATCACCCGAATCAATATTTCATCTATGTCCACACAACCGTCCTGATCCGTACCGGTCAATGTAAAACTGGTATTGATTACTGGTTTTGAAATCACCTTCGCGCAATCGGCACAATCTACTCGTTCAGGAGGGCTCCATTCCCAACTCATCATACGATCCGAAGGACTGAATGCACTACCCAAATCCAGTGTTTCGCCCAGTCGTATAGTCTGTATCGAGTCCGATGAGGTGGTAATATGAACTTCCAGTTTTTCAGGCTCTGTGAGTTCCACCTCGATAGAATCGCGACAATTGTTCCCATCCTGCACCGATACGAGGTAGTGGTTGGCATTCAACTGATCAAATCTGGCCGAAGACGAAAGCCCCAGGTTATTGAGGGCATACATGTACGAACCCTCGCCACCCTCAGCTGCCACTTCAATGAATCCGTCAGAGTCCCCAAAACAAACCAAATCCCGCTTGTCTTCCAGTGTAAGACGCAATTCCGGTGGTTCACGTAAAGTCAAAACAACTTCTGCTGCACAATTTTGCTCATCCAAAATTTCAAGGTGGTACTCTCCTGCCCTGAGTCCGTCAAGCCATGCAGTCCGTTCTCCATGTGCCCAATTGTATCTGTAGGTTGGAGTTCCTCCTTCTACATCGATTCTGATCTGTCCATCTGCCAGTCCAAAGCAGGATACATGGGTGGTATCCACATTAATTTGGATCGAATCAGGTTGCCCGAGTGCCAAACTTTTGTACGCAGTACACTGATCACCGTCCCGGATAGCTACGATATAAGTTCCGGCTGAAAGGTTATCGAAGCGATTATTCGGCGTAAAATTACCCGTCGTATCGAAATCAAATTCGTATGGGCTTTGTCCACCCTCCACGATAATTTCAACATTTCCATCCGAGAACCCAAAACAGCGGGGTTCGATTAAAATAGAAGGGTCCAGATCAAGGTCAATTTCACTCAACAACACGAGGGTATCCTCTTCACATCCCATGTTGTCCCGTACAGAAACGGGATAAATGCCCGCCGGAATATTTTCTTTGCGATTGGATTCACGAAACCCTTCGCCATCCCCGAAATCAAATTCAAAAGGGCTAAATGTCCCGGTGACCTGAAGTTCGATGCTTCCATCCTGCCCTCCACCGCAGGAGGCCAGGGTCAATATTTGCTCGATTTCAATGGGAAGGGGTTGCCCCAGTTGAAAGGTTGCGGAATTGGAGCACCCGCGCTCATTGCGGACAGTATACGTATACTCTCCGGGACCGAGATCCGTGCGGATGGCTTCGATGGAACCATCCATCCAAACAGACGAAGTAACTGTAGAAGGAGAATCATATGAAACTTCGATTCGACCATCGTC
>CALGAA010000043.1 GCA_937952445.1 uncultured Bacteroidota bacterium
GTTGACAAAAGAGGAATATTGGCAAAAAATGTCGAATACCCACACATCTGGAAATACAGGAAAAAACCACCCCATGACTTTGAATGCGACAACAAAACGGGACAAACACCGTACAATTTTAACATTTTTCACTCCAAAAGTGCCGTCGGATATTTTTATTTGTTATAATATTATGATGTATATTGCAGCAAATTATCAATCCATGAACCTACGGCATCCCCTGAGATATATCGTAATAGCTTGTCTATTGTGGCTATTTCCATCGGTGCTGCCAGTACTTCAGGCACAACCCCTACCCTACTTCAAGTCAGAAAAAATTATCATTGGTCAACCCTGGCTGAAAAACGTAAATACCGTCCAGATGCCCCGGGTGCTAAAGCATCCAAAGGTAGGTGTAGTGCACTTTAACAGAACAGGGAACGGATATCTTTTGAGTTACAACAACAAAGGGATTGCCGAATACGATAGCGTAGTCTTTACCGCGGACGGAGAAATCCATGCGTATGCCCTCAAAAACCAATTTGTCAAAGCCGAAGAGGATTATTTCATAACCAGTGTCGGTCAATCTACCGTGGTTGATGTCCTTAAAAATGACGCCTCCTATTCCAACATTAAATTGGTCGACATTCCTTTTGAAGAAGGCCTGAGTGCGCGTATTCAGGGGAATCGAATACGCCTGGAAACGCTCCAGACCGGTTTGTTTCATTTTTATTACACTGCCTGTGACAACCTTGGTCACTGTGATGAATCCAAAGTCACGGTATTCGTTTTAGATCCTTCTGCCCACGTCAACACCATTGTACTTTCGGAGGTAACGGAACAACAACTGACTTTGCCTCTTCCTGCAGCGGATTATCAATTGGTCAGGTCTGATATCCTGCACGTGTATCCGGATGGAACAGGTCAATTCATGGTGGACCTTTTTAGCCGGGATATGGGCGAAAATGAAATACTTTTTGAAAATCCAGAAGGCAAACTACTCAAATACCGAATCAATTTTATCGACAAGTGGGGCGAAAACCGCCTGAACACTTCCGACAAAATCTATTTACATCCCGGAAACAAAGTGGAGGTAGACCTGACCAGCAACGACTTCTGGCTCAATGTTTTCAATATTATTCCCACAAATTCAGATATTCAGGTAAAAAGAACCGGTGGTGGAAAGGTTGAAATCCAGCCTCGTCCTGGCTTTATGGGAAAAACGAGTTTCAAATACGTAACCTGTGCCTTCCCCCGATGCGATACCTCCACGGTGGAAGTCTTTGTAGACCATTTTGAACCAGCCAGGGACCGGTTTGAGTTTATGATCGATCCATCCCAGGATTATTACATTCCTTTTCATACTCCGAATAAAGATTATCAGCTCTCCGTCATCAGCCAGCCGCGGCAGGGGGTTCTCAACCCAGTCGATCAGGGAAGGAGCTTGCTTTTCACCCCAAACACAGGATTTAGCGGTGTGGACAATGCGAGAATCAGATATTCATACAAAACGCCGACAGGATATTATCAGACCGACCATTACATCCGGTTGATGGCTTCACCTTACAGCTTTAGAGGGGATTGCACGGATTGTGTGTGGCCGGGCGATACCGATCAAAATGGCATGGTGGACCTGAACGATGCCCAGGCCGTTGCCCGGTATATGGGTGAAAAGGGAACGGGGCGCTACGATGGTGATGTGTGGAAAAAGCAGAGAAGCTATCCCTGGAACAACTATGAGGGCCAGGATCTCCATCACGCCGATGCGGACGGTAATGGATTGATTGCCGCCAGTGACCTCGAAGTGATCCAGAAGCATTATGGAAAAACCCATGGCCTCTACGTTAACCCACTTACCTGGATGGATGTACCGGTAGTCGTAGTTCAATCAAGAGATGAAATCACACCTGGTGGGGACATCCTCTTTGAATTTAATGTGGGGGATGAAGATCACAAGTTGTTCAACGTGACCGGCTTTTCCACAGAAGTTAAAGTGGCCGGCTCAGAATTGAGTCCCACCCAAATCGAAGTGGTTCGTGATGAAAACAATTGGTTGAAATCACATCAACCCACGCTTTCACTTAAAGCAGCGACTCCGAATGGATATGGCCAGGTGGCAGCCGGGGAATTCCGAACCCGCTCCTATGGAGTACAGGGATTTGGTACAGCCCTCAAACTACGTATTATCGTGGAAGACGAGGTCGAAGGGTTTAGAAGTATGCGCGCAAAATCCAGAAACACGCTCAAATTCATCTTCCAAAACCTAAAAGTTCATACCCGGGGCGGAACCATCCAATTACCGGATCAAGAGATTGAAATTCCATTGAAGGAGCCTGATCTGCCTGAGGAAAATAACGAAGATGCCCCGATGGTTTTCCCCAATCCGGCCCGGGATGAAGTGTCCCTGCGTTGGCCTCAAACGGGTCAGCCCGTCACGCTCGATATTCAGGATCTGAATGGGAGAAAACTTCGAACGCTTAACTGGAATTCTTCGGCCCAAAGCGCTACCATTTCGGTTGATCACCTGGCACCCGGAATGTATATCTTAAGATGGGAATCGGATGACAAAACCTGGAATCAAAAGCTGACGATCCTCAACTAAATTGACGTAAAATTCGCTCCACTCCCGGCAAATAGGCGGTGCCAAACATATTGAGATGAGCGAGCAGATAGTACAATTGATAAATTTCAATCCGTTCCCTCAAGCCATGGGTTAAGGGATAAATTTCTTCATAGAAAGGGAGGAAATTTTCCACGGGAACTCCTGAAAACAGATCCATCATAGCGAAATCCATTTCCCGATGCCCATAGTAGGGACAAGGGTCGATCAGCAATACACCATGTGATTGGGTGCCGAGAACATTCCCACTCCACAGATCGCCATGAACCAAAGCCGGACGTTCGATCGGTATCCAATTCGGGATTTTTTTTAAGAATGAATCTATGGTTTTGGTATAACTCTCCGAAAGATAGTGGGCATCCCTGGCGCGTTTGAATTGGGGCTCCAGTCTGTTTTCAATGAAAAAAGGGATCCAGTTGTTTTTCGTGGAATTCGACTGGGGCAATGTGCCGATAAAATTATCCGTTCCTCCAAAATATTCATTGGAGATGCGGTGCATATGGGCCAAATTTTGGAAAAACGATTTCCAGTCTGAAGGGCTGCTACTGGAAGCATGCTCGTAATATGGCATGACCAGACAGGCATCGGATTGGTGATCGACAAAACGGACATCCGAAGGCAGGAATTCCACACCTGCCTCACGCATCATCTCCAGACCCTGAAATTCCGTAAGAAGGATGTCTTTGCTCTGACCGGGATAGTTTATTTTTACAAACAAATCCTCATCTTCCCGGCCTCTTAGCCGAAAGCCATCATTGATATCTCCACCGGAAACCCGGCGAATGGTCTGAGGTGAGATATTCAGTCGGTTTAATAAGGAAACAAGACGTTCATGCATTACAACCGGCGGGAATTTACAATATCCAACAAGTCATCCCGGTAAATTTTACCTATCGGAAGCTTTGTTTTCTGACCATTTATTTCGATCTCTACATTATTCCCAACGACCGACTGGATTTTGTCGAGATTGATGATATACGAACGGTGTATGCGTCGAAAGTTTTGCTGCGGCAATTTGGTTTCCAGGCTTTTCATAGTCTGAAGGGTAACAATCCTTGATTTATCGGTCTTGATTATCACGTAATCCTTCAACCCTTCGATATAATAAATTTCATCGTAAAAAAGCCGGTGTAATTTTTTATCGGATTTCACAAAAATGCTTTTTCCGAAGGCTTCCGAACTCTTATTTACCTCTCCCCTGATGCGCTCGATGGCTTTTGCAAACCGGTCTTTGCTAATGGGCTTTAATAAATAATCCAGCGCGTCTAATTCGAAACCTTCCAGGGCATATTCTTTAAACGCGGTAGTAAATACCACCAAGGGTGGTGTATCAAGGATCTTGAGGAATTCGATGCCGTTGAGTTGTGGCATTTGAATATCAAGAAACATGACGTCGATGTTGTGTTCTTTCAGCAATTTATTGGCTTCCAGGGCATTCTTACATGTGCCGATTAATTCAAAATCCTCGTAATCTTTGAGGTATGTTTCCAGTATTTCTTGGGCCAGGGGTTCGTCGTCTACAATGATGGTATTGATCATGGTATTTTAATTTTTGTAATTAATGGTTAATTCCACCCGAAACCGGTCAATGTTTTTCGTGATTTCCAGGTGATGTTGCCCCGGATGCAGCAGTTTGAGTCGGCGCCGTACATTCTCCAGGCCGATTCCACCCTGTCCGGAATGCAGTTTATAAAGATGGATTTGCGGTGATACGCTATTCTCAATTTCAAAATGCAATTGGTCTTCCAATATACGAAAATGTATCCTAACGTAGCCTTTGTCAACATTGTTGACTCCATGTTTGAACGCATTTTCCACGAACGTAATAAACAGCAAAGGAGCCACCGATTTGCCTTCAGGGTCACCCTCTACGGTAAACGTAATTTCGTTGTTCGTTCCCTTTCTAAATTTCTCCAGATCCAGGTAATTTTTCAAATAACTGAGCTCCTGATCGAGCGGCACGCTGTCCTCGTTGCAATCGTAAAGCATATACCGCATGATTTCAGATAATTTAAGAATCAGATCCGGCGCTTCATCCGATTTTTTAAGAGCTAAGGCATAGATGCTGTTGAGCGTATTGAACAAAAAATGCGGATTTACTTGGGTTTTCAGAAAATTAAGTTCGGTTTCGATATTGGTCGTATACAATTCCAATACTTCAGATCTTTTCTTCATCCAATCAACAATGATGGCATACAACAGAGACAGAATGGCCACAAAAATTTCCAGCAAAATGATCGAACTAATGTTGGTATAATACAGATTAGCGATGTCCGGATAATTGCTGTATATCAGAAGCTGGAGACTTATATATACGGGGGTAATGAGAACGATACCTGTCAGGAGGAAGACTACGTATAAAAATGTTTTCCGGGTAAACAGGTAATGGGGAATCAAATAAAGAATATTGGTATAAGCAATCGCAGCAAAAAAGACCGTCAATACCAAATTGGATAGTATATTCGTCACCAAATCCAGCTCTTTCCGGTCGAGCAAAACGAGCACGCCGAGGAAGACCAACCAAAAGAAAAAATGGATGGGTCTGGAATATTGCGTGGCGTATGAATACACCGGTGCATTTCTGTAGTATTTATTATCTAATACCGGATTGACCATAGTGACGCTAAAGAATGCAATTTAATTAGGTATAAAAATAATTTTATACGATATTTCCCTAAATTTAGACGAAACGTATCGCCCTGGGTTACGAAGTACGGTATTCATCAGGGTATTTATTGGACTAAAAATGGTTTGAAACTAATGAACGTTTTTTTATTTCCCGGTCAGGGAGCTCAATTTACTGAAATGGGTAAAGAATTGTACGATAATTCACCTTTAGCCCGTAAAATGTTTAAGGAAGCGAATGAGATTTTAGGCTGGGATATAGATCTGATGATGTTCGAAGGGACAGAAGCAGAATTAAAACAGACGAGGGTCACTCAACCTGCCATTTTCATTCATTCTGTCATAACCGCCAAAGTAAACGGTCAAAATATCGTACCAGAAATGGTGGCGGGCCATTCTCTGGGTGAATTTTCAGCCCTGACCGTTGCCGGAGTCCTGAGTTTCGAGGATGGGCTGTACCTGGTCAATGAAAGAGCTCTGGCAATGCAGGATGCCACAGATGAGACCGAAGGAACCATGGCTGCCATCCTGGGATTGGAAGATGAAATTATTGAAAAGATTTGTGAGGAAATCGACGACGTTGTCGTAGCCGCAAATTACAATTCACCTGGCCAATTGGTTATTTCAGGATCCTTAGAAGGAATTCATACCGCCGTCGATAAATTGAACGAGGCAGGAGCCAAAAGGGCACTGATCCTCAACGTTGGGGGAGCATTTCACTCGCCACTGATGGAATCTGCCGAGGATCGGCTGGCTGAAGCGATCGAAGAAATCGAATTTAGTGCACCAATGTGCCCGGTTTATCAAAATGTTACCGCACTTCCTACCAACGACCCGGAAGAAATCCAGCAAAATCTCATTCGTCAGCTCACTTCTCCTGTCCGCTGGAAACAAACCATGGAGCAAATGCTCGCCGATGGAGGTACCAAATTTTATGAGGTGGGTGGAAAAGGCGGAATTCTTCAAGGCATGCTGAAAAAGGTTGATCGAAAAGTTCAAACTTTTTCTCTATAATTATGTACATTAAAGTTTAGTTGCAAATAAGCGTCGTGCGGATAAAAGATCAAGAATTGAGTTAATGGACGCTTTTGAAAATACGTCCTTCATGCGTAGATTCAATATCCGTGCATTCAAATCCGGACGAGCTGGCGAAAAGTTGCCTAAATTCTGACATTTAGTATTTGACGTAAAAAAGAGAGTATAAATTTCATTTTGAATATGAAGATCTTTTGCAAATACCTGATTTAAATTGACCACCGATGAAATATGGCCTTGAAACTGGGAAATTGTTGTTAGCTGAACCGTTTATGTTGGACGCCAACTTCAAACGGGCTGTGATCCTTCTGTGCGACTGCCATTACGAGGGAGCCCTGGGATTCATCGTGAATAAACCGATGGATATTCGTGTTGACGAATTGTTGGAGGATTTTCCTGAAAAAGAAATGAAGCTCTATTTTGGTGGTCCGGTTGCACACGACACCATCCACTTTATCCATCGAAAAGGTGATCTGGTCGAAAACAGCGTGGAGATCGCGAACGGCATCTTTTGGGGAGGCGAGTTTGAAAAAATTAAATTTTTAATGAAAAACGAAGTCATCACAGCCGATGATATTCGCTTTTTTATCGGGTATTCAGGATGGTCACCCGGCCAGCTCGAAGAAGAGTTGGCGTATAAGTCCTGGATATTAGCGAATATGGATAAAAATTACTTATTTTCCGGAAAATCCACCGACCTTTGGTCCCAGGTAATGAACAACAAAGGGGGCCACTTTCAAGTCATCGCCGATATATCTGATTTTTCTAATTTAAACTGATCAATTTTGATTGCAGTTCGGGGGTTGAGTCTCTATTTTGGAGATCGTGCTTTATTTAACGGAATCGATTGTTCTTTCCGTGAAGGGGGAAAATATGGGTTAGTCGGAAGAAATGGGATGGGGAAAACTACCCTCCTCAAAATCCTAACGGGGGAAATAATTCCCCATGAAGGTGAAATCGATATCCCCGGGCATTATACCCTGGGCTATCTCAGCCAACACCTCAACGTCGATGAATCACTCACGGTTCGCGAAAATGCGAATCTGGCATTTGAGGCCATTAACGCTACAGAACAGAAGCTCGCAGCGATGAATGAAAAACTGGCATCCCGGGAGGATTACGAAAGCGACGAATACCACGATCTCATTCAAAGCATTTCCGATCTTACCGACCGCCTGAGTTATCTCGGCGTGGAAAACATCGACGCCGAAATCGAAAAGGTCCTGAAAGGATTGGGGTTTACTCAAACGTCCATGGATCAATTGACTTCCCAGCTGAGTGGCGGCTGGAAAATGCGCGTCCAACTGGCTCAAATGCTTCTTTCCGGACCCAGTGTTCTTTTACTGGACGAACCAACCAATCACCTCGACATTGACTCGATAATTTGGTTGGAAAAATTTCTAAAAAACTATCCGGGGATCGTGATTTTGATTTCCCACGACCGGCAGTTTCTGGACAATATTATTTCCGATGTATACGAACTACACGCAGGAAGGATAGAGCATTATGCCACCAATTATTCCAGGTATCTGGTCGAGAAAGAAGAACGCATGCGGATCCGGCAGGCTGCTTACGAAAATCAGCAAAAACTAATCGCTGAAAAACAAAGGACCATCGATCGTTTTCGGGCAAAAGCCTCAAAGGCTTCCATGGCTCAGTCCATGGAAAAGTCGCTGGAAAAAATGGAAATACTGGATGAAGTGGTGGAAGACCATTCCCACATCAAGCTTTCTTTTCTGCCCATCCGCAGATCTGGTCAGGAAGTGGTAAAAGTGACCGAGGCCGGCAAGTCTTTTGGATCAAAAGTCGTTTTCCAGGATGTCAATATGGAAATTTTACGGGGGGACAGGATTGCGTTTGTGGGACAAAATGGCCAGGGAAAGTCCACACTCACCAAAATCATCGTTGGGGAATGGGAACCGACCGCTGGCACGGTACATATCGGGACCAACGTCGATCTGGGTTACTTTGCACAAAATCAGGTCGATTTTTTACCTCAAAACGAAACACCCTTATCTTACCTCGAATCCGAGGCTTCACCCAATATGCGGGCAAAAGTCCGATCTATTCTCGGAGCTTTCCTCTTTAGCGGAGAGGAGGTTGAAAAGAAAATTTCTGTATTATCCGGGGGAGAAAAAACGAGGCTGGCCCTCGCCAGAATGCTTCTCAAGCCGATCAATTTCCTAGTTCTCGACGAACCGACGCATCACCTGGATATGCAAACCAAAGCCATTCTGAAGGAGGCTTTACAATCTTTTGAAGGTACCCTTTTGATCGTATCGCACGACCGGGATTTACTCGCTGGGCTGACCGATAAAACCTATGAGTTTCGGGATGGAAATGTAATCGAATACCTGGGAGATGTTGAATATTTTCTCATGAAGCGTGAAGAGGACAATATGAGAGCGATCGAAATGGGCACAAAATCAAGGGCGGACAAACGACAATCGCTGTCCAAAGAAGAACGAATTGCCCTTCACGAAAAGAAAAAAACGCTCAAAAACCAGGTCAACAAACAAGAACGGGAAATAGACCGCCTGGAAAAGCGCATCGCTCAGTATGAAAACAAAATGTTGGATCCCGATTTTTATCAATCCCCTGATTTTAATAAAATCACTCAGGATCATCACCAACTTCAAAAACAATTGGATCAGATCATGGACGAATGGTCAAAATTGGTAGAGGAACTGGAGGCGATAGACGAAGAATAAAAGTGGACAAGTTGTCAGTTGTCAATTGTCGGCTGTAGGCCGTGTGTGGATGGGGTGTGGGTTTGTGTGTGATTTCACGTCCGACTGCCGTATAGGTAAGCCTGCCTACACACAGCTTTCTTACAGGTATCTCGTTAGACACGACTGCGCCGCGTTCGCTGCCTACCTAATACAAAAAGCAACCTGCAGGTAGGTAAACGTGAAAATAACTATTAGCTATCACTGGTCGCCAAAGGCGATCCTCCCTCTATGTCTTGCTACGAGAAATGATCTCCGCCAATTTGCGAGAATCGATCTGCGCCCCTCTGCGAGAAACCCCTTCTGCGAAAATCTACTGATCAACGACCACGGGCTATTTTTAATTTTTTAAAAGCCTTCATCCAGGCATCCGCCATCAACTGGGCTCCGGCCAGACTGGGATGGACACCATCGGGCGCCCAATAAGAGGCAGGTGCTTGTTTGAGAGCTTTATCAAAAACGGATTGAAAAGGAACAAATTCCGCATCGTATTTCTTCGCCAATGACCTGGATATCTCCCGGTATTTATCAAACGCAGGAACCCATTTATCTTTCTCAATGGCAGACCCTTCCAGTAAAACAAATGGTTCACAAATGATCAATGCCGTATCCGGTAAAGCTTCGGATGTACGGGCAAGCAAAGCATCGTAATCCTTCAGGTAAGTCTCGGCTGTTCCCGGGTAATCTCGTAAGGAGTGCCAGTGATCGTTGACTCCGATCAAAATACTGAGCACATGGGGCTCCAATTCCAATGCGTCGATATCCCATCGATCCGCTAATTGATACACCTTATTTCCACTTATGCCCCGATTGAGCACCATAGGTCGCAGGGATGGGTATTGCCCATGTAGTTGGGCTGCCGATAAAAAGGCGTAGCCGTGGCCCAGGCCCTCCACTTTATCCGCTATCTGGCTTTTTTTATTCCGACCTGCGTCTGTAATGGAGTCCCCCTGGAACAGGATGATTGTCCTGTCGCCATTCTGGAGAGGTAAATCGTGGGATCGATCGGTGGAATAAGGAATAAATGGCATAAGGCCCATTGTGGTTGAGAATTGAATAAATTTTCGGCGTTTCATTTCCGCTATTAATTAAGATTAAATGATTATCAGAGTGTTCTCCGGGATTAAACTTCGTTCAAATCCTTGTGGGGTGAGATCGACCAATGACGCTTTATCGCAATCAGGCGAATCAAGATAATTAAAATTATGGTCAATAAAATATTTACTTCAAGAGGAACTGAAGTCATCTTCATACCCCAATAAACGACGCCACCAATATAGCAGGGTATGGCGTATATTTCCCGACGAAAAATCAAGGGCGGAACGTTGGTCAAAACATCCCTCGTCACCCCACCCACTACAGCAGAAATGACCCCCATGTTGAGTGCAATGAAAGGCGTGAATCCCAAATTCAGGGTTTTCTCCATACCTATGATGGTGAAAATAGATATGCCGATGGTGTCAAATAAAAACATGGTATTACTCAACCTTTCGAGCGCCTGTTCAAATAAAACCGCTGAAAAAAAACCCGCAAAAATGTAGTAAAAATAATGAGTCGCTTCAGTCCAGAATACCGGCCCGGCATCCGTCAACAAATCGCGTAAAGTACCTCCTCCTGTTGCTGTCGCAAAGGCGACCACTAAAGCCCCAAAGTAATCAAATCGCCTGTTTAAAGCAGTCAGGGTTCCACTCATGGCAAAAGCAAAAGTTCCTAAATTGTCCAGGATATTCACGAATAAGGAATCCATAGTGCGGTTTGTACTTAATCAGCAAAGGTCGAAATATATATGTAATTTTAGGAATGAATTTGTGAACTTTGAATTCCCTGGAAAAAGGGAGAACAGGAAAGAGGTGAGGGAGGCAACCGCCATGAGGCAGGAACACAAAACAGAGGACCCGAAACCTAAAAATCGTATTCGCCAGGAGGCACATCAAAAATATCCGATCAGTTAAATTTATAATCCGTGATCGTACACCTCATCGCCAGTCCCCGAAATGTGTCCACAGCCCTGATGTACAGTATGGGCCAGCATCCGGAAATTTTTCCGGTCGACGAACCTTTTTATGCCGCTTACCTTGCGCAATCCGGCGCAGATCACCCCGACAGAGCATTGATTATGAAAAATCAACCCACCAACCGAATGGACGTTTTTACTCAGATTGCAGAACTCGAATCCCGTTATCCGGTGGTTTTTCTAAAGAATATGGCCCATCATATCATTGCCGAAGACCTGGATAAAATGAAAAATTGGCGGCATTGTTTTTTGATCAGACATCCAAAACTTCACATCAATTCGTTTGCAAAAGTAATGAGGTACCCCAACCTCGAAGCCCTCGGCACGACTACCCAGCGGAAATGGTACGACATATTAAAGGGCAAGAACGCTCTTCTACATCTGATCGATGCGAATCAATTGCTGGAGAACCCGTCGACCCAACTCCAAAATCTGTGTCGTCACATCGGGATAGATTTCTACCCGGGCATGCTGACCTGGCCCCCCGGTCCCAAATCCTTCGACGGTTGCTGGGCCCCACATTGGAATAAGCTAGCCTGGGCCTCGACCCGGTTTGGGACACCTGTGGATCCCCACGCAGTTGATTTGCCGGAAGATCTCTATCCACTCTATAAGGAGTGTATGGTCGATTATCAATACCTTTACTCACGTATCAATTCATAAACCACACAAGTTATGTTGCAGCAATTTGATCCCCGAAATCAAGATATCCAAATCTGGGTGGGCACCGGCCTTTTTCCCCGGAACGAAGCAAAAGTCTCCGTTTTCGACAGCAGTGTCCAGGGTGGCGATGCAGTATGGGAAGGATTGCGCGTGTATGAAAACGGGGTTTTTGCTCTTGATCACCATCTTCAGCGGTTGGAGAATTCTGCGAAAGCGCTTGCCTTCCATGAAATTCCAAAACGGGAATTTATCGAAAATGCTATTTATCATACTCTTGTGGCAAATGGGATGGATAAAGATGTCCACATTCGCCTGACGCTTACCCGTGGTGAGAAAATAACCAGTGGAATGGATCCCCGGCTCAACCAGTTTGGGCCATGCCTCATCGTATTGGCAGAATGGAAACCACCGGTATACGATAATCAGTCGGGCATCCGGGTGATCAGTACTTCTGTACTGCGGAATTCTCCACGGCATCTTGATTCGAAAATCCACCACAACAACCTGCTCAATAATATCCTCGCAAAAATTCAGGCGAATATAGCCGGTTTTGATGCCGGTCTGATGCTGGACACTGAAGGTTTTGTGGCTGAACTGAACGGGACCAATCTATTCATGATCCGAAACGGATCCGTATTTACACCATTTCCGCACGCGTGCCTGCCGGGTATTACGAGAAAACTAACCATGGAATGCTGTTCCCGCCTGGGAATCCCGTGCCATGAAAAAAACATTAGTCTAACCGAATTATATACCTCGGAGGGTGTCTTCGCAACCGGTACAATGGGGGAATTAACCCCTGTGGTCAACGTCGATGGCAGATCCATTGATTTTGAAAATGGAAGCGAAATCCTGGATCAAATTCAAAACGAATTTCGGCGACTTATTCCGGAATTGTGCAAGCCTATTCATGAATTAAAAGCTTGATGCACGGAGATGCTGGGGAATCAGGTCGTAACGGATTCAAATCTCCTTTTTACATTCTGAAGCGGATCTGTGCGTCCTTTCCCCGAAATCCACCACAGGCAGAAAAGATCTCCAAACATTACCTTTGT
>CALGAA010000044.1 GCA_937952445.1 uncultured Bacteroidota bacterium
TCTCAATGCATTATAGATAGCTTCCATCCGGCTGGGTCTTACATATGCTTTTACTTCTTTCATGACAGTAGATTTTATAGTTCCTCCACGGTTTTACCACATTTCATCATTTTACTACCATAGTAGGGATTTTGGATGGCTTTATCTTCACTCATCCAATGCGCTCCCTGCCCATTATGAGCCATGGGACAAAATTGATAGTACGCATCCAGGCCTTTGACACCGAATGACTGGACAGCATAGTACAGGGCATTACTGACGGGTGCAAAAGCTTTACGCTGAGTATTGATGTCTTTTGCAGACTGGATCTGAGCTAATTTGCTTCCCAGGTTACCGGACCATTTCTCCCACGCTTGTTTTGCATCGCTATCCAGTGCTGTACCGTCCACTTTTCTCAATTGGGTAGCAACCAATTTAGCCTTAGTGGAAGCCCGGCTGGCGTCGGATGCCACTAATGCTTCTTTCAGACCTATATACGCTTGAAAAACACTTTTTAGCTGATCTTTAAAATCGGATGAAGCGTTATACTGCTCCATTTGTTGTGACTTATGGGATTTATGATTTTCCATCTTACCCTTATCATGGTGCTGTGCAGTCAATAAAAGGGGAAACAGTACCGATAAAATAAATCCGAAAAATAAATTTTTTAATGCTTTCATGTATTTAGTTTTTTGTGTTTATAATTATTGTGATCAAATTATTCTTTCATGCCGGAAACATCAATGAATATAACGCATCTTCATTAGGGGATCACATTACATATTCCGGCAAATACTTATCATATTCTGTCCAGGGGTATCCGGTCGCGTTTTTCCAGCTGCTGGTATTCCCGCAAGGTCATGCCGGTCTCTTTTTTAAACTGACGGCTGAGTGCAGAGGGGTGTTGGTAACCGATCTGCCAGGCGATCTCACTGAAGTTGTGGTCTCCATTCTCAATGAGTTCTTTGGCCCGTTCGATCTTCAAGATCAGATAGTATCGCTCCAGCGTCCGCCCATAGACATCGGAAAAATTCTTGCTGATCTGGTCATAGTTCCTATTTAGTTTCCGATACAGAAATCTGGAAAGATTGATTTTTCGGTCCGGATTTCGGACAAATTCTGTGACCTGTCTCCTGGTTTTTTCGGCGAGCAGGGTCGATGGATCCCGGATGACATCAAACTCATTGTCCCGGATGATTTTATAGATCTGATGTTTGTTAATGTCTCCGGATGCGTATTGTATTACGATCCTGCCCAGACAGATATCCTGTACGGTCACACCGTTTTCTTCCAGCTTATTTTGAAGCACTTTGATGCAGCGGCTGCAGACCATGCCTTTGATGTATAATTCTTTTGTATTCATTGATAAGAGCTTTCATTTGTGATTATTTGATTTGATATTCAATACAAGCATTCCAGACACGACAGATGATACTGCTGTGCTGAAATACCACCGGAAAGCACTCCGGCAGGTATGAAAGCTTTAATTTAGAAAGGACTGGTGTAATATTCGGAGACCCCATCCAGTGGCCGTGGAAGCAATCTTAGGCGGAGGCTCAAAACCATGGTAGATCAATGATTGATCCACTTCGTAATAGTTATTAAAAGTGTTAATTATCGCAACTCCAGGTAAATGTTTAACCGATGCAGGTTGGTCCGCAATAAATATATTTGGCTGTACCTGAAAGACGGAAAAAAAACTTGTTGTCAGATCATTACAACAATCATCCTCATCCCCACTATGATGTCCTTCCGATGATTCATCAGGTGTCGTGAAATGAGCATGAGATTCTTGTGGATCCGCTTCATGAGCTTGGTGTAATGACAAATGGTCATGGTGATCCGCTTGAATTCTCGTTGGTTCTGCACAACAACTCAATACAAAATCGCCGAGAGAGCAGGTCAGGGTTAACACAAACACACTTAATAATGGGATAGCCATTATCGTAATCAGTATTCTTTTTGATCTTTGTGTGATGCGTTTCATTTCTATTTATGACTCATTCAAATATACCAAAATATTTCTATTTCTAATACGCTCCATGGTATTGGACATAGATCTTCTGACCCTGTCTGCTCAAAACAGTACCACACATTAGTAAGTATCATTCGTACGTCAGCCTTGGATCATACTACTATTTAATCTGTTTTTTAAAACATGAAATAAAAAATCATATCAAAAATGCCTTTAATTCGGCTGGGTCTTACAATATACTTTTACTATTTTTCATGACAGTAAAACATAGATTCATAATCTCTATAATCCCTCCACGATTTGGTGTACTTCATCATTTTACTACCGGACTATAGACAAATTTTATTCAAAGGAGTTCTTTCTCCATTTTCAGTTGCTGGTAATCTCTTTTTTCAATTCGCTAATAAAAGCAAAAGAATGTACTTCTGAGGCGTGAATCCTAAGCTCACGCCTCTCACTCAAGGTTTATGATTACCGGCAATGCTGACACATTCCCGGAGTTGCCCCACTGAAAGAGGCTCAGGCTACATTCTTAGTCATCTTGGATCCCGCCCGGAGCCGGTCTCGCCCTGTGAGACAAGACTGCTACATTCCTATTGTACCGGAAACAAAGTTTTTTTGCATTACTAATGCCTCCCGCCACATAGTAATACGTAGCGCCTGCCACGCCATGCGGTATTTAATTCCGCATGCACTAGTGAATCCCCGAATCCTAGTCCTCATTTTTTACGTAGTCCATTCCACAGACCGGGCACTTTCCAGGTTCATCACTCCCACTGCCTTCGCAGTGCATCGGACAGATGTAGTCAGAAGTATATTCTGGGCCACTTTTGTCTTTGATCGAGCCATCTTGATTCACCTTATGACCTTCATGATCTCCATCGTGCATTTCGGTGTGGTCATCGTGACTGGCACTGTCTCCATTATTACACGCCACCATAAAAAGGGTGAACACCGGTAGAAATAATAAAATTCTCAGCATTTTCATATTCAAATAAATTTAATAATTAATAAAATAAATATTTTAACGTATATCTAAGGCTGCATCAAAGTATCCTCCGTAATACCACACGTCAACATCTGACTGCCGTAGTACGGATTCCGAATGTCTTCATCCATGCTCAACCAGTCTGCACCCTGATCAGAGTTTGCCATGGGACAATGCTGCACATAGACCTTTTCTGTGCCAGGATTCCCAAACTCCATCACCCACCGGATCAAGACCGTGGACAAGGAAACAAATTCATCTCTCCATCCGGCCACATCGGTTTCTTTATTCATCCGGTTCAAATGATGTTTAAAATTCTTTAAATGGGCGTTCCAGGCCGCATTATGTGTCCCCATGTCCTCCCGTTCATTCAACTGATCCAGAACTGCCGACAGATCCTCCAAACTTTGCTGGACAGGATCTGGTTCCCCGGTTACCAAATTATTTTTGAGATTGATGTAGTCTTGCAGCACCAATTCAAGATCCCCCCGGGCCTCCTCGGTCACCTCTTCAGGATCGACTGGTTCAATTTTCTCCGGATGTTCATCACCATGAGGGGCATCCACCATACGGTTCATCATGCTTCTCTGATTATTCAATTGAGCTGATGCATCGACCGCAAATACGCCATTTGTCACGATCTCCTCGCCAGGTGCCAAACCATCCAATACTTGGTACTGGCTGCCAATTTCAGAACCCAAAGTCACTTCCCGAAAAGTAAACGTCGGAATATCCATCGTCGTATCCTGGACGTACACCACCGACTCCCGGCCGGTCCACAACACAGCAGTCTTCGGTATCATCATAGGTCCCGCTTTGGCATCAGATCCGGAAAGTAAATTTCCACGGATTAACATTTGTGGTTTAAGTACGCCGCCCCGGTTGGCAACTTGCCCCCGGACCCGTATAGCCCGGGTATCCTGATCCAGCAATGGATTGATGAAATCGATACGTGTTTTAAATTTTTGATTGGGCACTGCCAACGCAGAAAATTCAATGACATCTCCCTTTTTCACCTTAGAGATATCTTTCTCATATACATCAAATACAGCCCACAAGGATCCTAGATTGTAAATATCAAACACGACCTGACCACTACTGACGTAATCACCAACCTCCACCTGTTTATTGAGTACATAACCACTTTTTCCGGCGAGGAGGGGAAAAGTTTCTACGACCTCTCCTGTATTTTCCAGATTTTCAATGAACGTGGGGGGAATTTTAAGGAATCTCAATTTATCCCGGGCGGACTCCAACAAATCCGGATTAATATCTATTAATTTTTGAGCTTCCAGAAATTCGCGTTGTGCTGCTATCATTTCCGGAGCATAAATATCTGCTATTTTATCTCCTTTTTTGACGTACATCCCTTCATAGGTGACCTCAAGGCTTTCAATCCGACCGGTGAGGTGTGGAACCTGTGCATACACCTGACGTTCGTCCGGAAGTATTTTTCCATTGATTAACCAGGATGCATTCGAGGTTTCATTTTTCCCATCTTGCCCCACCGGTTGGGTCTGAATATGCGCCAGACGAATGGCTTCGTTCGTCATCGTCAAGGCAGTCGGATCCTGGGATGTATTGGCCTCCAGAGGAATCAAATCCATACCACAAATGGGACACAAGCCCGGTTCGGGTTGCTTAATGGACGGATGCATGGAACAAGTCCATATCGTTTCCTCCTCCTTAGTGTCTTCTACATGGTCGTGCCCCTCGATCGTCGGAGCAGTAAAATTAAAAAACATACGCCCCGCGAGGAGGCCAAGACCAAAGATTGTCATTCCAATCACGATATATATACTATTCTTTTTCATAATGCTCGATTTATGGTTGCCACCTTTTGATGATTAGATTTGAGTTGTGTATTTTAACTTTAGCGTCCAACTTCTTCAAGGCAAAATCAATCAGTTAATTATGCATTTGAAGTAATTCAATAAATTTAGATCCTTCAGAACTGTATTCGGCGTAAAGCATATTCACCGTCCGCTCTAAAATTTCAATCTGTTCATTGTAAATTCTCAGATTTTCCATTTCGGTCTCAATATTTACTTCGGCCAGTGCGATATTCTCTTGAATTTCAAGTTCCTTATCTCTTTTCTTCAGATGAATAGAGGCCTGGAGCGCTTTTTCTCTTTGCCGGACCGCGTCGTATTTTTTCCTATAAATAGGTATTTTCACGGACAACATCGGCATGATCATATCCCGGCCATTGTACGGTACGTCTACATCTTTACGTTTCCCAACGATGGTATATTCCAGCCCCAATCCAATGGTGGGAAATCCTTCAGAGGTATTTCGCTCCAGGACAGCTTCTGAGATTTGCATTTGCTGGTCAAACCAATCCAAATCCGGTAATTGAGTCGAATTATCCACGGATTCGACCGACCTTTGCAGCGTAGTATCCGGATTCAGATCAATATCCATATCATTGGGGGCGTCTCCGCTGGACTGGTCCGTACCCAGAATCCGGTGTAATCTTACCCGGTATGATTTTTTCTGATTTTCCAAAACTTTTATGGCATTCTCCACCTCGTTGATAAATACCTGAATTTGCAATACATCACTGGCGCTCACCTGATTGGCGGACATTTTTGATAAGGATACCTGGTTCCACGCCTGGATCAAAGGCAATCGACTTTTGAGCAGTTCAATTTCCTCGTTCACCCGCCAGATTTGCAGATAAAGTTGTTCGACGCCCAGCGTTAGATCTTTTTCCGCAATATGATACTTGACCTTTAGCAAATTAGCCTCTTCCCGGGCAACCTGAGCTCGATTTTGTAGCACCGTGTTCCACGGCAAGGTTTGAGAAATTCCGATTTGCAATTGCTGCGGACCCATGCCGCTTTCGACCGCTAACGGGAAAAAGCCCGTAGAAATCATCGGATCCGGTAAATCTTTAAATTCACCCTCCTTGTAGGACGCTGATTCATAATCCATCCGCAAAGATTCCAGCTTTGGATTGTCTCGCAACATCCTGTCAATCAAGGTATCCAATGACTGCGCCTGAACGGTCACTGTAGATCCCAGGATCAATCCCAAAACAAGGAGTAGCGCGGGACCAAATCGTTGCTTACCCAGCCATCCTCCACGGTGGAAACCCCGGCCTTTCTTTTCCGGGCTCTGGGTACCCATATCAAGTTTCCATTTTCTATTTTTCATTTCTTCTGACTTTATATTCTAAATAGATGTAATACAAGACCGGTACGGTGAACATCGTGATCACCTGTAAGGCCATTCCTCCGAAAGATGGAATAGCCATGGGGATCATGATGTCTGCTCCGCGTCCCGAGCTGGAAAGTACCGGCAACAACGCCAATATGGTCGTAGCTGTGGTCAACATCGCAGGTCGCACCCGCCGCAACCCGCCATTCACCACGACTTCCCGCACCTCTTCCCGGGTGACCGGCTTCAGCTCTTTGCTGGAGGTCTGGATAAAAGTGGCCATCAGGACCCCGTCATCTGTAGCAATACCGGCCAGAGCCAGAAATCCGACCCATACCGCCACTGATAGGTTAATGGTATGAATCTGAAACACCTCTCGCATGTTGGTACCAAAGAGGTTAAAATCCATAAACCACCCCTGGCCATACAGCCAGATCATAAAAAATCCACCCGCAAAAGCGACCAAAACCCCGCTAAAGACCATCCCTGTGATGGCGATGGAACGAAAATTAAAATAAAGGATTAGCATGATGAGTGCTAAGGCAATCGGGACCACCAAAGCCAACCGTTCATTGGCCCGGATTTGTTGTTCGTAGTTCCCCGCAAAATCAAAATGGACCCCAGGCGGAACCTCCAGCGCGCCCTCCGCTATCTTTTCCTGGATGAGTTTTTTAGTTTGATCGACCACCTCGCCTTCCGGGTAACCGTCTTCTTTATCAAACAATACGTAGCCTACCAGAAACCCATCCTCACTTTTGATGGCTTGTGGTCCCTGCTCATACTTGATCTCTGCCAATTCGCCCAGCGGGATCTCAGCTCCCGTTGGTGTGGATATAAGGATTTGCTCCAGCTGCTCTGGGCTGTTACGCCATGCTCTGGGCAATCGGATCCGTATATCATACCGCTCGCGGCCTTCCACGGTTTTAGTCACTGCACGACCGCCCACACCAGCCTGAATATAGTTTTGCACATCCTGGATGGTCAGACCGTGACGGGCGATTTCCGCTCTTTTGATATCGATCATCAAATAGGGTTTGCCAATAATACGGTCGGCAAAAACCGCTGAACTTTTCACGCCTTCGACCTCTTTCAGGACGGGTTCCAACTGAACGCCAAAGCGCTCAATAGTTTCCAAATCACTTCCGCGCACCTTGATTCCCATCGGTGCACGCATACCGGTTTGCAACATAACCAACCGGGTTTCGATGGGCTGTAATTTCGGTGCGGAAGTGACTCCCGGCAATTTGGACACACGAACGATTTCGTCCCAGATATCATTTGGATTCTTGATCTCCGGCCGCCAGTTTCTAAAATACTGACCATTGGGATCTTCGATCAACTTGCCGCGATCATCCCGGATAAAGTCCCCGGAATCATCGACCCGGTATCTCACGCGATAGCCTTTGTCGTTGGTCTTAAATTCCGGCTTGTAGATTATAACATTTTCATACATGGACAAGGGGGCCGGATCCAGTGGACTATTAACCCGACCGGCTTTCCCGACGACCGTTTCTACTTCAGGAATCGATGTCACAGCCATATCCAGAAGCTGAAGATTTTTCAGGTTTTCTTGTACCCCACTGTGTGGCATAGAAGTTGGCATCAGGAGAAAGGAACCTTCGTCCAGTGAAGGCATAAATTCCTTTCCGGTATTTTGCATAATGCGAAATCCCAACACCACCAACACGACCACAAAAACCAAAAAAGCCCATCGTATACGCAATACAAACCGCAAAATGGGTTCGTAATAAATCAAAACCAGATACAGGATACTGATCAGCACACCAATCACAATGACCAAGAACACGCCGTTAACCAACATGGACTTGGTCACCCCCAAAGGCATCCAAAAATAGGCCAGCAAAAGAATACCGGATCCATTTCCAGCGCTGTTCCGGCCAGGAAGTATAGATCCGCCGCGCCAAAATAAGGACCACCTCCAGAACACCCAAAGCCATTAATACATAGCCCAGAATGTGAAAATTCAAAACGAGGGCCAGAATACCAATACCGATCAATCCGATGGGTGCTATAAATCGGGCCCAGGGGCGATCTGATCGCAGCAAAAACACCCAATAAGATACGGTTGGAATAATAAATATGGTCACCAGAATGGAAGCCACCAATGCAAAGGTCTTGGTCAATGCCAACGGTCGGAATAGTTTACCTTCGGCCGCTTCCATGGTAAACACCGGAAGGAAGCTGATCACCGTGGTAGCAATAGCAGTCATCACCGCTCCGGCCACTTCTTCGGTGGCCAGCCGGATCGAGGTGAGCAAGGGCTCTTTACCCGCCATTTCCTCGCGTCGGTGAACAATACTTTCCACTACGATAATCGCCATATCCGCCATGGTACCTATTGCGATCGCTATACCCGACAAGGCCACAATATTCGCATCTACGCCAAAATACTTCATGGCCACGAAGGTCAGCAGCACGGACAGCGGAATGGAAATCGATACAATAATGCTGGATCGGATATTGAGTAATAAAAGAATGATGACAATCACACAAACCAAAATTTCCAGCCGAAGGGCTTCATCCAGGGTGCCAATGGTTTCATCAATCAAGTCCCCCCGATCATAAAATGGAACCACATTGACCTGACTGATCCGACCATCGCTCAAGGTTTTGCTGGGTAGTCCGGGTTCTATTTCACTGATCTTTTCTTTGACCGCTTCGATGACGGCCATGGGATTGGATCCATAGCGTGCCACGACAACCCCTCCAACGACTTCAGCACCCGATTTATCTAAAATTCCCCTTCGGTTAGCTGGCCCGATATTCACTTTAGCCACTTGCCCAATTGTTATGGGGACATTATCTGACATCCGTACGACGGTTTGTTCGATATCTTCCAGTTTCTTCACATACCCCAACCCCCGGACAAAATATTCCACCTGATTGATCTCCATCGTCTGAGCGCCCACATCCTGATTGGTCTGACGGAGGGCCTCAATCATTTGTTGCATGGTGACATTATAATACTTCATCGCCTCGGGATCCATATCCACCTGGTATTCTTTGACATATCCGCCAATAGAGGCTACCTCGGCCACTCCGGAGGTGCCTGATAAAGCATATTTCACATAGAAATCCTGGATGGAACGCAATTCATGCAAATCCCAACCGCCAGTCACTTCGCCGGTCGTATCACGGCCTTCCAGCGTATACCAAAAAATCTGACCGAGTGCGGTCGCATCGGGTCCCAACGCAGGCTTTACGTCTTCAGGGAGGGTGTTGGCCGGCAAAGCATTGAGCTTTTCAAGGATTCGGCTCCGCGACCAATAAAACTCCACGTCCTCTTCAAAAATCAAATAAATCGAGGACAAGCCAAACATGGAATTGGAACGCACAGTCTTCACGCCGGGGATCCCCAGGAGTGTGCTGGTTAGTGGGTAGGTAATCTGATCTTCTACATCCTGCGGCGATCGACCCGGCCACTCCGTAAAGACAATTTGCTGGTTTTCACCCAAATCCGGAATCGCATCCACCGGTACGGGGTCAGACGGGATGAGGGGGAAATCGTATTTAAAGGGAAGTGTCGATAGTCCAACACCAATGATAACAAGGATGGATAAGAAAACGATGACCTTATTCTCAAAAATAAAGCCGTTTATTTTACGTAGCATTTACCATTGTTTAAAATTGATTATCAATAAAATAGCCTACAATACCTAAAGCAAATATTCAGGTATTAAATATCAATTTAAAACAAGGTATGCTAGCACAGAAATCGCTGGATCCGGAGCAAGTCCACCGCATCGGGTGAAGGGGGATCCCATTCTGTAATGGAACGGTCCAGCGTTTCCTGTTCTAAGATCATCTGATCCAAATAAACAAAAATCAATACTGGAAGAAGCTCCGAAAAATCAAAGGTTTTTAACTGAGGTTGGTGTAGATCGTGGTTCAGCTCCGTCTTCACCAAGTGAGACTCACTGGAACAACAATCGTTTTTATTTTCGGCGTGGTTGGGACATGGGGGCATGATGGGTGCACTATCGTGGCACGTTTCCGCTTCCACCATAAATGAAGCCCCCATCAGCTGATCACTGCAATAGTGTTTGCTGATTAGCATGCTGGTCGAACTTAAGTAAACCAGCATCATGAGTGCCATATGAAGGGTCTTCTGCCACATTGAATAGCAAACATACGGAATTAACGCTACACTTACTATCATCCGGCCTCTTTTTAATATTCCAATAAGAATTTGATCTCGGATAGTATCAATGCCATCGGGCTGTTGATCGGAGGTTTGATGATTCCCGTATTCGGGTTATTGATGATAGGTGACGGGAGTGTATGGACAGGAATTGACACGCTGTATGAATCGGTTCCGGAGCACTTTGACTCCATCGGCGGACCGGACAGCTATGTGCCTTTCTCGACCATATTTACCGGGATGATGTTGGTGCAGATATTTTACTGGGGGACCAATCAAGCCACCATCCAGCGTGCTCTTGCGGCTAAAAATTTGCGTGAAGGGCAAAAAGGGCTTTTGCTGGCGGCTTTTGTGAAGGTATTGGGTCCCATTATTGTTGTTCTTCCCGGGATTATTGCCTATTACATGTTTGGTGACGACCTGGAAATCGCCGATCAGGCGTATCCGATGTTGGTTAATCAAGTACTCCCTCCGGCTTTTATCGGCTTTTTTGCTGCCGTGCTTTTTGGTGCCATCCTTAGTTCATTCAACAGTGCACTCAATAGTTCGGTGACCTTATTTGGCATCGATATTTACAAGGAATACATCAACAAGGAGGCGACGGAGCGACAAATCGTCCGAAATGGCAAACGTTTCGGGGTATTGCTGGCATTCCTGGCCATGTTTATTGCGCCTTTTATCGCGAATGCGCCCTCCGGACTCTTTGGTTATTTGCAGGAGGTCAATGGAGCCTATAGCATTCCCATTCTGACCATCATCGTAGTGGGGTATCTAACCAAATATGTGCCGGCGATCGCAGCAAAGATATCGATCATATCCGGCTCTGCACTTTACATCATCAGCCAGTTTGTACTCAAGCCCTACGTGTTTGGTGCTGATCACTATATTCATTACCTCCACGTGATGGCAATATTGTTTTTATTCAATATCATTCTAATGTTGGCCATTGGAGCGATCTATCCAAGAAAAACGGCGTATAAATTGCCTACATCGGGTGTTGTGGAACTCACGCCATACCGGTATTTGATCCCGGTATCGATCGGAATTACCGTGTTGGTAATTTATATTTATTATTTCTTTGCGTAGAAGGACAAGGCGGGTGAGGTTTCCTCCTACGCTTCGAAGGAATCCGAAGCTCCGACGGACAAGGAGGGTAAGGGTAAGGTTGAGGTTGAGGGTTGTGTCAGATCGTTGAGGGGGGTAACCGGAAAAGCTTGGATGGGGCTCCGCTGTATCGGTACACGTCCTGGCACTTTGGATGTACTTCAGGTATGTGCTGTTTGTATTGAACCTGTAAGAGGAATCGAAATAGTTGCATTAAACTAAAAATCCACCAGCACTAAGAACGTACTGGTGGATCTTGTTTCTTATTTATGAGTCTTCGCCGACATTGCCCGTGATCAGCGATTAAACCGTGTCATGGTCGCCGGCCTGTGGCTAATCGCCATAGTATTCCGATGATGGCCAGTACCAATAGAATGTGAATCAAACTACCGACGGCTTCACCAAATGCAAAGTATCCCAGCGCCCATCCGATCAGGAGTATCACAACAATCAACCAAATTAAATCACTCATAATTTCAAGTTTATAGTTGAAGTAATAAAATTAAAGTACAACGATTTTGAATAAAGTTCGACGGATTAACAGTATTTAACACAGATGAGGTAACATACCCATCCAAAATAAATTTCAGAGATAAACAAAATCGTATAAAACAAGTAAATTAGACTAAGGAAATACTCTACGTGGAAATCAATCCTATTTCCAGGTTGCCATTTTCTTACCAAATTATTGAAGCGTTTTCAATTTCAACTGCTAAAAACACCCTTATCATTTTCGCTCTAAGGCTTAACGTTGAACCCCATACGGGGTTCTCAATAGGGATGGTCTCTCTCCCTCGGCTGCACTACGCTTGCCGGGGGTTATTCAATTTGAACCCCATCCTGGGTACTGCGTAGTGATAAACTCTATTTATCGTGATAATTCAATCTATTCGACCTCATATTGATGATCGAACAACGCCGAAGGTGTTGAAGGTGAATAACCCCGAATTAGCCGATAGGCGCCATTCGGGGAGGGGAACGTTAGTGCTTTGAACTCCGTAGGTGTTCAACTTGACCATCTTATTTTTTGACCGGGTTTTGGTATTTTAATGTCTCGGTTAAATGAAAATCACATCCACGTCTCTTTTACTTATTTTGGACGCTTCTAACCACGTAGTATGAGTGTATTACATTTCACTTTCCGATCTGGATTTCGCTAAATATTCTCGCGGAGTCATGACGGTCATAAGGATCTCGACCAAAACGCAGATCCAATACAACATCGGAATCTAAAAATGTCTTCTTCACTTTTTTAGATATTTTTCAATTAATGCATCGTCCATAAATCCTTATAAGAACAGAAGCGTCCAAAATAAAATAAGCAAAAAGGACATGGTTGAGATTTTCCCTAAC
>CALGAA010000045.1 GCA_937952445.1 uncultured Bacteroidota bacterium
CCAGACCTTTGGCCTCGTCTCAACGACGAGACTGCATTCGGTCACTTCTTCGATAAGACAAAAAATAACCTCGTCATACATTTCACGGCCTTAATGCCCGCCGCACTAAATTGAAGATGCAGACCTGTAAAAGTTACAGTTTTATGCTCTGTTTATAAAATCTTAATGCTTTTTGGGTATGATGTCGACATCTCACCCGGACCCCAACCCGGGATGGTCATACTTTTTATCCTATCCATTATAGAGGACGTTTGGCCTCAATGGACTTTATTCACCGGGAACAATGTCGAAAATCGCATCCATCTTGTCGATGATGGTTTTTAGCCGATCCCGGTCGCCCCCGGGGACTTCTGCTGATGCCCATCCTTCGTATCCGATTTTGTCCAGAGCTGTAATCACCACGGGCCAGTTGCAATCCCCTTCCATAAGCTCTACATTGAATCCTTTCCATACGCCTTCGTCCCGCTGCTTTTGACGGCTGTATTCCTTCACATCAAGTTTCATTATGCGGTGATCCAATACCTCAATCCAATGCTCTGGCCACCCGTACCGTACGATATTTCCTATATCAAAATACCAGCCGATGAGTTCATGATTAAAATTATCGACATATTGTGCGGCTTCGATTGGGCTCAATATGAAATTGTTCCAGACGTTTTCAAAAGCTATTTTGATACCGGTTCGTTCCGCTACCGGTATCATTTTCCGGATTTCTATCTGTGATTGTGTCCATGCCTGGCCGTAGCTGATTTCGTCGTTCACCACCCCGGGAACAAGGAGGACGGTTGTACCACCATAAGTTTTGCAGTCTTCCAGTGCAGTGGTCATGGAATCTACGCACAACTTCCGGATGTCCGGATCAGGATGCGACAATGGGTATTTCCAATGCATCGAATTGACCACTCCGGGTATTTCCAATCCCGTTTTATCGCGCGCGTCGAGCACCTCTTTGGTGTCCAGGTCATTGGGCGAGTCGAGTTCCACGCCGTCGTACCCCAGGTCTTTGATCAATTGGAATTTCTCCAGTACAGACCCTTCGGTCCGGATCATGCCATATTTCAGGCTTTTTTTGATTTTGAGAGGTTTCTTTTTATCGAGGGTTGGTGTCAGGAAAGTTTTGGAAAAGGGCGTAGGGGTCAAACCCAGAGCCAGACTAGTCAATCCCGATTGTGCGATAAATTCACGACGCTTCATATGTTGGTTGATTTAAGTTTGCGTAAAGACATTTCTACCCCAATTGGGTATCGTAGGGGTAAAGATATAAGAATTTTAAAAACCGATTTGGGCTATGGTCCCAAAGTATACCTGGAATACTTATAGGCGTTCTCCCACATTGGCTATCCAACGAATCCTGGTTGATATCTCAATCAATTCAGTTTGGTCAATCCCGTAATTTTGGTCGGGAATGCCGCCGGTTTTCTTCGGATGGCCAGGCAATCGGTTCAGATAAACAGCCTGGTGCATCAGTCACTAAAATAGTGACACATCTGACGGATTCTTTTTCGCCCTGGCTTCATCATCTAAAGCCTTATGTAGCTTAGGCTATGCCTTCCCACCCTCGGATAGGGATCCTCGGT
>CALGAA010000046.1 GCA_937952445.1 uncultured Bacteroidota bacterium
AATTACGAATTACGAATGGGGCGGTAGTGGGGTGTACAGGGCAGTGTGCTGGTAAAAAGAAGAGGGCTGGTTCTCATTTAACGAAAGTTCGTGGTCCTTTTATGGTAGTATTTGGTATGTATGTGAGCCGTTGGTTCGTGCCCCTGATTAAACAGCGAAAGCGGCTTAGTTTCACGCCGACCAGACCTGGTCCCCAGGTTGTTAGGTAAATTTACCTACCTGCAGGTAACTTAATGTATTAGGTAGGCGGCGCACGCGGCGAAGGTCGCACACCAAAAAGCGAGATAGGTTCACGCAGCGAACGCAGCGATAGACACGCAACCAAAGTGGCATTGGTATGCGCGGCGCACGCGGCGAGGGGCGTATACCAATAGCGGCTTAGTTTCCCGTCTACCAGTAATATAGTGGTCCCCAGGTTGTTAGATAAATTTACCTACCGGATAGGTAGGCGCACCAGTAATATAGTGGTCCCCAGGTTGTTGGGTAAATTTTTACTTACCTACAGGTAACTTAATGTATTAGGTAGGCAACGAACGTAGCGAAAGACACGAACCAAAGCGGCTAGGTGCGCAGCGAATGCAACGTCGTGAAAACATACACCCAAAGCGGCATAGGTTCACTCCTGATCGTCGCATTCAGATTTTTGAACCTTCTTGATTGGATTTCTGGAACCCTGTTTTTTCAGGTGGCCGAATCTTCTCATCCACCATTTCACTCCTGCCTAATCCCTCACTCGGGACTTGATCCGGAATCATCCTTACCTTCATCATCCCGTCCCATCATCAGGTTTTCGATCAGATTTTCAATCCGGGCATAGGGGTATTTGTGAGAAAGGAAGTAATGGTGCGCATCCACATCCGGATCCCACTCGTTGTGGCCGTCTTGATGGATGATAAATTTACCGGGGCCATTAATATAGAAGTACTCGGAGGGATTCCGAACCGCCACGAGAACAGCGGTCTGATCCCAGGACGAACGATTGGGCTCTGGTTTACTGCCATAGGTTCGAAGGTTGTACTCGTAAGCCCATTGAACGGGATTCTCGTCTGCCGGGAGTGCAGCCGTTTTTGCCCCGGTCTTTATTTGGACGCCGATTTCAAATCCGCTAAACAATATCGGTGTCGGCCATCGGGTGAAAACTTTATATGAAGATTCCGAATCTGTAAAAACGTTGAATTCTTTGCCTTGCGGGAACATCCCGGCCATCGCCACATAGCGCCTGACCTTTTGACGAACCAGGTCAATTCCCGAAAGATTGGAATAATCATCCGGAGAAGAATCCAACAGGTCCGCCAGGTTGGTGGTAAATCCAACCGTCACGATCGTAATGCTGTGGTCTTCCGCCTCCGCCAACACTTGCCGGTACACATCTACCGCAGATGGGTAATTGGTCTTATTCCTGAGTTCCGGGTCAAATCGATGAAGCAATGAATCATTCCATCCATTTTGAGCGGTGAAATCCGGAGCCCGATCCGACGGAATCCCGACAGGAATTTCTGGTTTCCCGAAATATCGGTTAATCGCCTCGATGGTGGGCGCCACCGAAGGATGCCCATCGGATGCTACTGTAGCCAGAATCGTGCATTCTTCCCGGGAAGCCAAAGTATGCAACATGGCCAATGCCCCGACGTCGTCGTAGTCCGGACCCATATCGGTATCGAAAATGATCAATGGCAACGACTGGCTGTTTGCCCCGGTAGTTCCCAATATCACAAGAAGAATGATATAGAATAAGACAGTTAATTTTGACATGATCAGTAAGCGCAGTTTTTAATTTATTGATGTGGTGAATCCTTCTTTTTGTCCTTCGATCCCGCCAGTATGGAATCAATATTTCGGAGTTCCTCTTTGGTCAAAGGGCTGCTGCTGAGCCCATCTATGGCATCGGTTATATGTTTGATTTTACTTGCCCCTATTAAAACCGAAGTGATGCGGTCATCGCGGAGAATCCAGTTGATGGCCATCTGAGCCAGTGAATTCCCTCTTTTCCAGGCCATTTCGTTCAATTTCTTTATTTTATCCAGGATTTCGTCCGTGATTTGTTCAGGTTTTAAGAAATGTGCCCGCGCAGCCCGGGAACCTTTGGGGATGCCATCGATGTATTTGTCCGTCAGCAAACCCTGCGCGAGTGGGGAGAAGGGGATACAACCCACTTGGTGTTTTTCCAGTACATCGAGGAGCCCTTTTTCGGGCGTTCGTTCAAACATCGAATATTTGGGCTGGTGAATCAGGCATGGCGTTCCCAGATCGTCCAATATGCCAAACGCTTGCTCCGCTAATTCTGCCGGGTAATTGGATATGCCCACGTAGAGGGCCTTGCCCTGTCTGACGATCAGATCGAGGGTGCTCATGGTTTCATAGAGTGGAGTCTTGGGATCAGGACGGTGATGATAAAAAATATCCACGTAGTCCAGTTTCATCCGGCGCAGGCTTTGGTCCAGACTGGATACCAAATATTTTTTGCTTCCCCAGTTTCCGTATGGACCTTCCCACATGTCATACCCGGCTTTGGTGGAAATGATGAGTTCGTCCCTGTATTTTCTCAGATGCTGGTCGAGAATATGTCCAAAGTTTTGTTCAGCGCTTCCCGGAGGAGGGCCATAGTTGTTCGCCAGATCGAAATGGGTGATGCCCTGGTCAAAAGCCCTGAATAGGATACTTTCATAATTGGAGCGAAGGTCCACGTGGCCAAAATTATGCCACAGTCCAAGAGAAATGGCGGGGAGTTTCAATCCGCTGTTTCCGCACCGACGATAACTCATATCATGGTAGCGTCGACTCGAAGCCTGATATTCCATAGTTCGGTTGATTGCTGTTTGATTAATCTAAGATACATAATCTTCAAATTAATTCTGGGCCGGGAGCGAAATGCCCGAAGAAACATAAGAAGACCCCTCGTTTTTTGGTCCATCCTTTTGTGAAAATTTAAAAAATCATTATTATTGACTTTCTTTGTTTCCCGGAACAACGGAGGCTATTTTAAAACCTGACCGGAGACAGGGGTAGCAATGGTCTCATAAGTATGAGCTTGCAGGATGAGGGGAAATCGCTATCGGAAAATCGGATTTGAAAATATAGCGGGAATTACATTACATTTTAATAAATCGAAAATAATGAAAAAAACACGACGATCTTTTATTAAGACCACGGCAGTGGCTGGCACGACTGCGTTTGTGGCACCTCAAATCGTTTCAGCGAGCGTATTTGGTGCCAATGATCGCATCAATGCAGCGGTGCTGGGGGTCAATGGCCGCGGAAAGAATCACATTTCCAGTTTGATGGCCCAAAATAATGTTCGGGTGACCACGCTGTGTGATCCCGATATGAACCTGTTGAAGGAACGGCAAAAGGCATTTAAAGAAGAGTACAATCAGGAGGTTCACCTGGAGCAGGACCTTCGTCGTGTATACGATGACAAGGACATCGACGTCGTCAGCATTGCCTCGCCAAATCACTGGCATGCGCTCTCCGTTATCTGGGCATGCCAGGCCGGTAAGGATTCTTATGTCGAAAAGCCGGGTTCTCACAATGTGTGGGAAGGGCGAAAAATGGTGGAAGCAGCGAATAAGTACAACCGGATCGTGCAACACGGGGTACAGCTTCGAAGCTCCCCTGCTATCAATGAAGCGATAGGATTGCTGCGGGATGGATATATCGGTCGGGTATATATGGCCCGTGGCCTGGTCTTCCGATGGAGACCCAGCATCGGGGACCATGGGGTATCGCCGGTGCCGGACGGATTGGATTACGATTTGTGGACGGGGCCTGCTGAGAAAAAACCCTTTTCCAAAAACCTGGTTCATTACAACTGGCATTGGAACTGGGAATACGGAAACGGCGATGTGGGCAACCAGGGCATCCATGAAACGGACCTCTGTATGTGGGGGCTCGATGTTGGATTGCCCACACAAATCACTTCCATGGGTGGAAAATTCCTGTGGGACGACGCCAAGGAAGTTCCTGAAGTCCTGACATCGGTGTACAATTACCCGGAAGAGAATAAAATCATCCAGTTTGAAGTTCGCCCATGGTGTACCAATACGGAAGACGGTGTCACAGTGGGCAATATCTTCTACGGTGACAAAGGCATCCTGGTGGTCGATGGATATGATAAATACAAAACCTATCTGGGACGAAATCGAGAGCCTGGGAAATCAGGGGAAGATGGTGGATTCTCGGGTACGGGTATGGATCGTGGCGCAGGAGGAACGGATGGACATTTCGCCAATTTCATCGAAGCTGTACGTAAGCAGGACAAATCCATCCTGACCGGGCCTGTGGAAACGGCGCATTTGTCATCTGCGCTTGCTCATCTGGGGAATATCGCGTATCGCGTAGGCCGGGTGCTCGAGTTTGATCCCAAAACGGAGCAATTTGTGAACGATGCTGAGGCGAACAAACAATTGACCAGAACGTACCGGAAAGGGTTTGAAGTTCCGGAAAACGTTTGATCACTTATAGAAAATTTTAATCTGTCCTACCTTCTCTGTTTCTGGTGGCGGTTGTCCCGGGCCTGAAAGCTCATGGTTCCGCCACCAGAAACCTCTTTTCCATTTCAGTTATCTCAAATTTGAGTATGTCTGGCAGTCACTTTCTGCATCTGGCTCACGGCGAACCCCTTGAAATAACTCACTGTGTCGAAACCTGCCAGCCTTTATGGAGACATTGAGGTTTCCATAGTTCCTGTATTGATGCCCATCGCAACTTCCTCCACATCCTTTCAGGACTCACCCTACACCGTTATTACAGCGAATTAATTTCTGAGTAGAACCTCCATAAAGTAAATGCCATGCAGGGTCTAGGATCAGCCGAAAAGTGGAAATAAAGAAGGTACTACAATCTGCAGTCTGTTTTGTCTTTAAAACTCACTAACAACCTTTAAAGTCCACACTTTCTATTTTTTACAAGGTTTTTCATCGGATATTAGGATAATATTTTTGGTAAAATTAAAAATATTGTAATATTTGTGCCGAATCGAATGATTTGGTGTCTCTTTTTAGTGGATTTTGGGAGGCATCTTCTAAGTTTATAAGCAAAAAGGTTGTTTACGACAGAGGCCCAGGTGTTATACTGTGTTATAAGGCCGTGATCAGATCGTATCCACTCAAAAATTAATATTACTCGCATGAAAAGAAGGTTTACATTTATTTTAATAGGCTTTTTTCAGATGGTCCTGTGGGAAGCCCATGCCCATCCCACCGGGCCTGCCCTGGCTGACATTACGGTAGAGGGCGTTGTCACGGATGATGATGGAGAATCCCTAATCGGTGTGAACGTCATCGTCAAGGGAACCAACAAAGGAACATCTACAGATTTCGACGGAGCATTTACCCTGGAAGATGTGGATGAAAACGCTGTGTTAATTT
>CALGAA010000047.1 GCA_937952445.1 uncultured Bacteroidota bacterium
CCATTTTATTTTTCACATGTAGCATCTACAAGGTCATTTATAGGAACTTGAGTTAGGAATATTTAGTTTCAAGTGGATTCCGGTCGCTACAAACAATCAGGTAACAGCTTTCTTCCCCTGTTGGTCAAAACCGGAGTAAATGGCATTTTAAAGCATAGATAGAGATGTCCGGTGTGGAGCTGGAATGCCGAGCTGCTCTTCACAGGGCCGTAATTAAATTGAAGTGTTTAGGAAAGCCGGCTTTTAACCAGATCTGCGATGGTTTTACCATCAGCGCGACCACCGAGCTCTTGCTGGGCAACGCCCATGACTTTGCCCATATCCTTCATGGATGTGGCGTTGAGCTTATCGATGATGGCATCCACGCGACGGGCTATTTCATCCCGGCTCAGCTGTTCGGGAAGGTATGCCCGGATATGTTCAATTTCGGCTTTTTCTTTTTCAGCGAGATCATCGCGCCCTTCTTTGGCATAAATATCCAGAGACTCCTGCCGGGATTTTATCATTTTTTGAACGATCGATATTTCTCTGGATTCGTCCATGGGTTTACCACTTCCATCGGTTTTGGCCAGTAAGATTTCTGATTTGATCGCACGTAATGCCCTCAATTTGTCAGAATCTTTGGCTTTCATTGCCTGGACCATATCCTTTTGTACGCGTTCTTCTAAACTCATGATTGTCAATTTGTGTGGAGGCTCTATATATTTCCTCCCATGATGGAATGTCTTAAAAGGATAAAAATATTAAAAAACTTCGATATCTCCTTTGTTGTTTGCGCTGATAATCAAATCCGCCATACCGATAAACAGGCCATTACACACTACACCGGGGATCATATTGAGTTCGATTTCCAATGCCGCTGGATCCTCGAGTAACCCAAAATCAGAATCCAGGATAAAATTCCCGTTGTCTGTTTTAAAAAATCCATCGTCTGCTTCCCGCAAGGTCGTTTCACCGCCGAGTTGGTTAATGTGGTTGGCGGTGACTTCCCATGCGAACGGCACGACCTCCACCGGCACTGAAAAAGCACCCAACTGAGCCACCAATTTGGAATCGTCCACGATGATGATGTATTGGTCGGAAATTTTACCGACAATTTTCTCTCGGAGCAACGCTCCACCTCCTCCTTTGATCAGATTTTTGTTGGTATCTACTTCGTCTGCTCCGTCGATCGTCAGGTCCAGCCGGTCAACCTCGTGTTCCTCCAGGAGGGGAATGGATAAGGAATCGGCCAGTTGTTCCGAGGCAATCGACGTGGGGAAGCAGGTTACCTTAAGCCCTTGTTTTACCATCGATCCGATGGCCTCTATCGCAAAGGATGCGGTCGAACCAGTGCCCAGACCGACTTTCATGCCATTTTTAACGTATTCCGCTGCCTTTTCTCCAACGAGTTTTTTTGGATTGATCATCGAGTTTGCCTTTTAAGTAAAGATCCGTGCACAAGGTATGAAACTTAGTCCGATTGATCAATTTCTTTTCTCTACTGCTGGTGGATCCGGGATCATCCACAGTTCATCTGGATTTTCCTCAATTTGATTTATAAGGTATTCAATAGCTGCATCGAGCTGGGGATCCACACCCCGGGCCAGAGCTGAAGGATCTTCCGGTACATGGATATCGGGCTCTACGCCATGTCCTTCCGGAAACCAGGTTCGGTCCGGATTGAACATGCGAAATGTCGGCGCCGTGACCGATCCACCATCTATAAGGGTGGGTGCACCGGTGATTCCGATTAACCCTCCCCAGGTTTTGGTGCCGATGAGCGGGCCCAATCCGGATTTACGGAAATAATCGGGAAAAGCATCTCCCCCTGAACCGGACCAGCCGTTGATCAACATCGCTTTGGGTCCAAAATGAGCGGTGGGTGGCCATGCCCAGGTCTGGCCGTCCCGGACATCCCAGTACGCCAACACCGGCCGATTGAGAATTTCGATGAACCGATCCGGTATTTGACCCCCGTTATTGAACCGTTCATCCACGATCAACCCTTTTTTATCAATTTGTCCATAGAACATACGTACGAGTTCTTCCTGGCCATCCAGTCCGGTGCTGGGCACGTAAATATATCCGAGCTGACCGTCCGATGCTTCCTCTACATATTTTCTGTTTTTTTCAATCCACGCCAGGTTGCGAAGCCGCACTTCTGAACTCATGGTTTTGACGTATACGATTCTGGCATCCGTACCCTCAGGGTTGTCGCTCACTTTCAAGGCGACCGTTTTATCGGCCAGACCTGCAAATGCTGCGTAGGGATCGGTGAAATCAGTCAGTGGAACCCCGTTAACAGAGTGAATATAAGCGCCCTCTTTGGTCCGGAGGCCGGGCTCGTCGAGGGGCGACCGAACTTCTGTGTCCCACTGGGCAGGCTGGATAATTTTTGCAATTCTGTAGGCCCCGTTTTCGAAAGCCCAGTCGATCCCCAGATAACCGACTGGCGTGCTTTTGGTGGTTTCGGAAACCCCGCCACTTCGGTAGGTATGGGAGGCATTGAGTTCACCGATTAATTCGCCGATCAAATAATTGAGGTCCTCTCTGGAATACGCTTCATCAACCAGATTCCCGTACTTGATTTTAAGAGCGTCCCAATCTACGCCGTGCATACCCGGATCGTAAAAATAATCCCGTTCAATGCGCCATACATCTTCAAAAATCTGTCGCCATTCTTCCCTGGGGTCAACCCACATTTGCATTTCGTCCAGCGGAACGGTTTTTTCCAATTTTTGCCCCTTTGCGGGTTGGACAAATCCCATGCGTTTTGAGGTTCCTGTCAAGATTTTATTTCCGTTGGCTGTGAACTGATAAAACTGAATGTCGGAAATGACCTCTGTTTCTTCCTGTTCATTCAGGTCGAAGAATTGCAGCTGCGAGGAGCCCCCTGTTTGACCTGAAGAGGGGTGACGCTGATAAAAGACTTTGCCATTGATCAGGGTGGGCCGGCTGATGTTGCCGGGTTTCAGGGGAAGTACCAACATATTTTGTTCCAAACCATCGAATTGGATTTCAACCGATTTTTCATCCTTCTGTTCTGTACTGTCGGCGGCGGAATCTGAATCGTCAGTTGAGCTTTCTTTCGATTCGTCTTTCTTCCCATCCGCGGATTTGTCCCCTTCTTTTTCCTTTTCTTCCTCTTTGGTCGTTACCGTATCATTGGTTGCCAAAAACGGTGATTTGACCTCATCGGTTAACGGGATGATCGCTATTTGGGAGCTGTTCACATACACCCAGGAATTGTCAAAAGAACTGTAGGTGGGAGAAAAACGCTGGTTGGTCCGTAAAACCAGAAATTTTCCATCTGATCCAAAAGCAGGCTGATCACTGTTGTAAAATCCGGACGTCACCTGGTGTCGGTTTTGATTCTCGGTGTCGTAAATGAAAATGGCATTTTGACGGTTGTCCAGACCTCTTGCATAAGTGATGTACCTGCTGTCGGGTGACCATTTGGCCTCAAAGTTCCGGAGATCCCATTCAAACAGGTATTTTCCCTGATCCACCTGATGAAGGTTTTTATCAGTCAGATCCACCCAATGAATTTTCATGTCCTGCCGAACAAAAGCGATTTTTTTGCTGTCTGGGGACCAGAATAACTGGTAGCCAAACCCCTGTTCAAAATCTGTCAGTGCTTCCGTTTTCCCGGTTTTGAATTCAGTTACGTAGAGTTGGTACTCGCCCGTTCGATCACTCCAGTACGCCCATTTTTTCCCATCCGGGCTCCAGGCAGGATATCGTTCAGCAGAACCAGATCGGTTCGACAAATTTTCCACGACGCCCTTTTCAGCCGGCAGGCTAAATATCTCGCCCCGGGCTTCAGCCAGGATGCGGTTGCCATCTGGTGAGGGCCACACATTTTGCAACAAATCGTTCACTTTGGTCAGGTGTGGACGAACCTGGACAAAGTCATCTGTGAGTGTGATCTCGACTTTCCGATGTTGGTGGGTTGACAAATCGAGGAGATAAATTTCCCCGCCTGCTTCAAAGACTATTTCTTCGGGACCGATTTCCGGGAAATGGACGTCGAAGTCATTGAAGTGGGTAATTTGCTCGTGGGATTGGGTATTGAGGTCATACGACCATATATTAAATCGACGATTTTCTCCCTGATCGGACAAATAATATATGGTGTTTTCGTGCCACATCGGAAGTTCGTCATTAAAATCACTGTTGGTGATGTTCTCCGATTCGTATGTGTTCAGGTCAAAAATAAAGATATCGGCTGACATCCCGCCCTGGTACCGTTTCCAGGTCCGGGTAAGTCGGCTTTTGTAGGTAAATGCGATTTTGGTCCCGTCCGGTGAAAATGACCCAAATTCAGCATGCTCGAGGGGCAGTGCTTCTGGCAGACTTCCCTGGTTTGATATTTTGTAAAACTGGTTGTACCGTTGTTTTCCACTGTGCATGGAAGATGCGAGAAGGATGCTGTCTCCGGAAGGATACCAGGCGACCATTCGGTCGGACATTCCGTGATGGGTCAGACGTGTGGGAATCCCACCGCCGATCGGAATGCTGTATATATCGGTGTTCCCGTCGTAGTTCCCGGAAAAAGCGACTGTCTGGCCGTCGGGTGAAAATCTCGGAAATGTTTCCGGTCCGGCTGGTGAGCTGAGTTTGAGGGCATGGCCGCCAGACTTGGGGACCAACCAAAGGTCGTTGGCAAAGCTAAATACGATATGATCATGAGAAACATCAGGATAGCGGTAAATTCGGTCCTGGCTGTACAAATTCGTTGAAATGAAGAGTACAAGAATGAGAAAAAAGGGAAGCTTTTTAATTTCCATGAAGATTGATATTAAACCATGTGGATGGCGTTTATTAATTTCGGTCGATGTACTAAAAACAATCCTGATTTACGTATGAACACTCGTTAAAGTAACGTATTCTCCCGCACAATTTAATTTTAAATTGAAGTAATATATTGGCCCTACCGTCCCATATGGACCAGGAGGACCGATATGTCTGCGGGAGAAACGCCTGAAATACGACTCGCCTGCCCGATATTCATGGGTTTTGCGGCGATCAGTTTTTCTCTGCCTTCGAATGAGAGCGAAGAAATCTTGGTATAATCGACGGCCTGGCCCAGGGGTACTTCTTCGAGGCGTTTATGTTTTTGGGCTTGTTCTTCTTCTTTTTTAATATATCCGCTGTATTTCATTTCTATTTCGGCCGAACTGATGTGGTTTTCATCCAGCGGCCGGAGAAACTCATCCAGGGGTTGCAGATACCGGCGAATATCCTCGAAATGGATGTTGGGGCGTGTGATCAGCGTTTCCAATTTGATTTTTTGGCTCAATGGCGAGCTGCCCACAACCTCCAGGTAAGGATTGATCAAGTCGGGATCTACGCTAAAGTCCCGTGCAAATTTTTCGATGCGATCGATGGCATCCCTTTTTCGATTGACTTTTTCCATTCGGTTTTCGAGGCCTTTCATTCCGATTTCGTTCACTTTTGGAGTGAGGCGCAGATCTGCATTGTCCTGGCGGAGCAGGATACGGAACTCTGCTCGGCTGGTAAACATCCGGTACGGTTCGTCGGTCCCTTTATTGATCAGGTCATCAATGAGCACCCCGATATAGCTTTCGTAGCGGGTGAGGATGAAAGGATCCTTTTCGTGTACTTTGAGGTGGGCATTGATTCCTGCCACAAGGCCCTGGCCTGCGGCTTCCTCGTAGCCGGTAGTGCCATTGATCTGACCGGCGAAATACAGGTTTTCCACCAGTTTGGTTTCGAGACTAAGATGCAGCTGTTGTGGAGGAAAAAAATCGTATTCTATGGCGTAGCCCGGCCGAAACATTTTCGCGTTTTCAAATCCCCTGATTTTTTTCAGGGCCTTATATTGGACATCTTCCGGGAGCGAAGACGAAAATCCATTTACGTATATTTCGCAAGTGTGCCGTCCTTCTGGTTCAATAAACAATTGGTGGCGGTCCCGGTCCGAAAACCGATCGATCTTATCTTCAATAGATGGACAGTATCGGGGACCAATGCCCCGGATACGGCCGTTGAACATTGGCGAGTCCTTGAATCCTTTTTTCAATTCATCGTGTACTTCCCGGGACGTATAAGTGACGTGACAAGGGATTTGATCAGTAAGCGGGGGCGTATCTGTATATGAGAATCTCCCCGGATTTTCGTCGCCGTCCTGAATTTCCATAGCTTCCCAATCCAGTGAACGCCCATCCACACGGGGTGGGGTGCCCGTTTTCATCCGGCCACTTTCGAAACCGAGTTCGACGAGCTGACCGGTGATGCCTTTGGCCGCTCGTTCCCCTGCACGACCGCCACCCATTTGCTTGGCTCCTATATGTATGATCCCGTTAAGAAATGTACCGTTGGTCAGGATGACTGTTTTGCTGGGAATTTCCAGTCCGAGTGAGGTAACCACACCCTGTGCTCTGCCATTTTTTACGATCAGTCCCGTGACCATTTCCTGCCAAAAGTCGATTCGGGGATGGTTTTCCAGCATTTGGCGCCATTTACCGGCAAATGCCATGCGGTCGCTTTGGGCCCGGGGACTCCACATAGCTGGACCTTTCGATCGGTTGAGCATTCGGAATTGGATCATGGTATGATCGGTTACGATGCCGCTATAACCATTCATTGCGTCGATTTCACGGACGATCTGTCCTTTGGCAATTCCGCCCATGGCCGGGTTGCAGGACATTTGTGCGATGGTGTTCATATTCATAGTGACCAACATAACCCGGGATCCCATATTGGCCGCTGCCACTGCGGCTTCACATCCCGAATGCCCACCTCCTACTACGATGACGTCATATTTTGGAAACATACTAGTAATGCATTGATTATGAACCGCAAAAGTACGGGATTTTTCGCTTTTTCACGGAATATAGGGGAAAAGAAATTTGAATATGGTGAATTCCATTAATATGTAAACTCTTAGTAGATGAATGAAATCACTAATCAAAATGTTAAAAATCGTATTTAACAGGTCGGTTTGGGGGATATATTCGAGAATGTCCCAAACTTCTTATACATTTGTAAGGTAAATCGGAAGAAGCATAAACTTCTTTTCGTATTGTTAAATGCTCGGTAGTTGGAGGAGGTTGTCATAATTGAGGTTCAGGACAAGAAGAGTGAAATATGTGAAATTGCATATATTTACGTCACTCGAAAAGAGCGAAGCAAGTTTATAAATAAAAAATATATGAATTTTTATCATAAAAATTTTTTCGTTTGGTTCAGTATGCCTACATTTACTGTCAATGTTAAGAGCCGAACATGTAATTCGTGAAGCTAAACGTTAAACGAACATGTAATTTGTTCAATTGGTAAACCAAAAACACTAGATGAGAAGAACTTTACATTTCCACTTATTTTTGCGGGTATCGAGATAATTATAAAAAGCTAAGCAAACCGTTTCCAAGGAACAGGGTTTGTTTGTTTGTATTAATATGGAATTTTTATTGTTAACCTTTTTTATAACCTAATTTTTAAGAACCGATTGTTTAATCAACCAAAACTAGAACTCATGAAAAAGACGAATTTTACAACAATTCAGCCATCGTGGTGTCTGGGCTCAAACTGGCTCAAGGGACTAGTCCCCTTGCTGGCCTTGTTTGCGTTCGCGCTACCGATGCAACTGCAGGCACAGCAGGTCAATTGTGCACATTTTTCTCCGTCCATTAATGAGAATGGAGAAGTGGTGGTAGGTGCTGATGATTTCACCACCAATCCGGCTGCCAATGCCTACCCCATCACTGTTCAGATTTTGAATCAGTGGGGCGGGAAAATAGTCGGAATTACCCTGGATAGTGCAACACAACTTGATACTATTAGTGTTTGTAGTTATTTGGGTCGGACGCTGAACTTTACGGTGACTGATGCCAATAATATTACCTGCCAGGATGGGGAGATGAACCTCAACGGAACACCTGGAGTGGTGTTGACATCAGCTTTGGGAACTCGAGTCACTGGTCCGAATGTTTCCGAGGGGAAGATTTATGTATATTGTGGTACGGATGTGCCCTTGACTGGTAATTACGTTCCCACAGCTACTGCACCATGCGGGGGCA
>CALGAA010000048.1 GCA_937952445.1 uncultured Bacteroidota bacterium
CATTTTATTTTTCACATGTAGCATCTACAAGGTCATTTATAGGAACTTGAGTTATCTACGGTCGAAGCCAAATACACAACGGTACCTACCGGAAAACGGAATGATTTCGCGGTATTTTCACCTTTGCCATTTCCCGAAGTCTTCTACCATCCCGGTACAAAGTTCAACCCAAACGTACCCTTTACACCGTCGATCAAGGGCTTGGCGTAAAAAGGTTCGAGTATCAGTGCCCCAAACAAATTGATCCGTAAGGCTGCACCCACGCTTTGCAATAATTTGGGTTCAAAACCCTCCGGTGCATCAAACGGATTATCCCTGGACCAGGCGGTGCCCACGTCGTAAAAGAACGCCAGTTGGCTAAGCAAGAAATTGGTGGGTATCAAGGCCAATTCCTCCGGTCCCGTAAACGGTATCCGAAACTCTGCATTGCCCACAAACAACTTAGACCCTTGTACGCTATTTGACAAATCAAGTTGCCTGATTGCCTCATTACTTAGGTTTGAATAACCACGGATAAAAGTGGGATAGATCACGTAATTGGATAGATTACTATTGTTGGCATCTTCTCCGTACTGCCCGTACTGTAGGGCTCGGAACGCCAAGGTGGATTTGTTGAGATAAAAATACTTCCGGAGATCCACCAGCGTGGTCAGGTAATTCCAGTGGCCAAAGTTCTGGGTCACCCCTACCCGGAATCGGTACCCATTCAGGGGGGAGGTAAAGCCAAAGGTCGAATTGTCCCCGACGAAAGCCGCCTGAACGTTGAAAAGTCCAAATCCATCCGGGGATTCGATTTTCTCGCGGTCCTGGTAAATTAAACCTCCTAAAAAGCCGCCATAATCCTCATAATAATTATGCCAGCGCTCCGTGCGGTAGTAATACAACGAGTACCCGCCTCCGACTTCCACGCGGATGGACTGGTTGAAGGCGTATTGGGAGAACAAGCTGGCCTGATCACGAAATACCCGGTAGATATCATATGAATAGTCTGCAACCGGAATGGGATTATCTCCAAATTGTAAAGTATCAGATGAAAGTGAAGGATAACTGCTATACCGGAAAGGAACGTGCGAAATACCGCCACCCCAGCCGATTTTTCCGGTTTGATTTCGGTACAATACCTGGGCGCCCAGGTCGTAAATTTCACCATTTAATGCAAGCGTACTATAGATCTGATTGTTCCCGAGCATATCGCTGAATATGGCATCCACACCTCCCGCCAGACCAGTTGATGTTCCGATAAAGTTGCCCGTACCTACTCCTACCCCTCCCCCTCCAGCGATGTAATCCAGTTTGAACTGCGGGCGGTATTTTTCCCTACGGAATTCGGTCACCGAAACGAGCGGCTGCGAATCCAGTGTATTCAGGTTCCTTTCCACGATTTGTGGACTTCGGCGGGTATAGGATGGAAGCTTGGCAGCTGTTTTATCTACATCACCGGGATTGACCGGGGTCATTTTTTCAATATCCGGTGTATAGCTGTATATTTCGTATGCATTGTCGGTGTAGTAGTTGTAGAAAATTCTCCGGCCGTTCTTCGTTACACTGAGTGCGGTAGAAAAAGGGGTGATGCCACTTACTCCGGTAACGATATCCGTGACCTGGTACAAAGCATTGTCGTTCAGATTGAGCATGTACATATTGCGATAACCATCCCGGTCCGATAGAAAATACAAATGGCCGTTCTGGTCGATAACCGGGTTGAGATTGTCAGCTCCCGGGAATATATCATCCAAATGCACGACGGTTTCTGACGCCAGATCAAGGTAAGCCAGATTGAAGTTCCAGGATGGACCTCTACGTCCCTGCCGATAACTGATTTCATCGGTGGAGAAATATATCCGGCTTCCATCAGGTGAATAGTAAGGCATGATCTCGGAATACACATCGTTGGTCAACCGTCTGGCTCTCTTGGTCCGTACGTTGATTTCATACAAGTCGGTCTGGCCCTCTTCCAAACCGGTGACCACGATATTCCGGCCATCCGGAGACCAGTTGGGATACGAGAATTTACTGACGCGATCCAGGTGAAACGAGGTGACGGTATTTCCTTTTTTGTTTTTGATCATCAGTTCGCTACGTCCCCGGGAAACGACCACGTAAGCAAACTGTTCCCCATCGGGTGACCAGGTTCCCGCGGATTCGATAAAGTCAACGTCGTCGATCGATCCGGTAATGGAATTGGTCGAAATCCTTCGCTCCACTTCCCCGCTGTTGGCATCCGCGATATACAGATCGGTCGAAAGGACCCGTTTTTCTGAGAAAAATATGATTTTGTCCCCGTTAGGCGAAACCATGGGGGCCAGGTTCATCCGTCCACCGTTTTGTTCGTTGACCAGAACCCGTCCGGCTGGACTTTCGTCCTTGCTTCGTACGAATGGGTCATAATAAGCCTGTAGTGTCCTTTGCCAGTCTGCAGAAAGCGAATCGGTCGTGGTTCCGAGTACCAAAGCTACCGCATTGTCAAATCCGTAGGCACCGGTGGCCTGAAACATAGGCCGAATCACACGGTCGCCGAAACGGCTACTCAAGTAGGACCAAAACGTTTGACCCCATCGGTATGGAAAAAATTGGGGATTGGTCAAATCTCTGATTCCGGGGACTTTCCCATTCATGACGGCATCCCGCATCCACATAGCCGTTTGCGAATCTTCAGGTCCCTTGGACAGGTACTCAGCCATCCCCTCTACCATGAACAACGGTAAATTCTGTAGATTCTGCAGCCCGGTGCTGTCCCCACCCAGGATAATGTGATACTGGAAGGCGTGTACGATTTCGTGGCCGATCACGTGGAAGGTTTGCTGATTGGTAAGAGCAATGGGGAGGATTACCCTGTTTTTGAATGCTTCGGTCACCCCACCAGTCCCGATGCTGATCTGGCTGCTAATCGTCCGGGTTTGCTGGAAATCTCCGTGATCGTTGTAAAGTATAAAAGGATTGCGCGTCGTAAAAGTATCCCGCAACACCTCCTGGTGCATGGAATACCATTGCTCTGCCCATTGAGATATTTGATTGATTTTGTCCTGGCCGCGTAGATAGTGGTGCATGTCAAAGTGGGGTGTGGCCAAAACCCGGAAGTCCTGGGTTTCATATTTCGGTTTGTTTTTACCAAAATACTGCCCGAACCCTGGTGAAAGGAAGCTTACTAAAAATGCCAGGGTTACAATTAACTTAATGGTCGTTTTCATAAATGGTATTTGTACAGAAATATCCATGTTTAAGTGGACAAATTCCGTTATTTTTTGATTCTTATTTCAATTAAAGCCGAAGTGATTAATCACTCTGGTTTTGTTAATATACACATTTTTAGGCCTTTTGGTTGGTCACAAATGCT
>CALGAA010000049.1 GCA_937952445.1 uncultured Bacteroidota bacterium
ACCCGGAATGGATGTCAGAAGAAGCGATCCAATCCGGTGAATTGTACAACGGAGGGGACATGGGTAGGATTTATCGCATAACACATGAAGATCAAAATACGGAATCGTGGTTGGAAGACCTGCCCTTGAGCGAAGCTTCATCTGAAAAATTGGTGGAACATCTGGGCCATCCAAATGCCTGGTGGAGGCTCAATGCCCAGCGGCTATTGATCGACCGAAATGCAGGTGATGTTCAGAATCAATTGGTTCAGATGGTCAATGATCAGGATTCGCCGTCCGCTTTGGGCCGACTGCATGCCTTGTGGACGTTGGAAGGTCTTGGCGTCATCGATGTGGAGACCATTCTGACCGGACTTGGTGATCCGGTGGCTGGTGTGCGGGAAAATTCCATCCGGATAGCCGAGTATCATTTGGAGGAATACCCCCAATTGCTGGATAAACTGGTCCAAATGACCGACGACCCCGATCCCAAAGTTCGTTTTCAACTCCTGTGTACTCTGGGTTATGACCGATCTGAACGGTCGGAGATGGCCCGGATAGACTTATTGTTTAAGGACATTCACGATCCGTGGGTTCAGGTAGCAGCGTTGAGTGCGGATTCGTTTGAAGCGGAGGGTGTATTGTCCGATCTGATCAGAAATTACGACCAGGGAAAAAGCCAGTTCAATCCCCTCATCGGCAGACTCAGTGAATTGCTGGTGACCGGCGAGGAAAAGGATTATATGCTTTCGATATTGCAAAGGGCAATGACCCAACTCCGAAATCAAAACCCACGGGGGTGGGAATCCACGGTATTGAATGGGCTGTCTCGTGGAATCAACCAGAATCGAAACGCGGTCGTGCATTTTGCAGATCATAAAGATTCCTTGCGCAATCTCTTCATCGGCCATCCCGATCCCACTACCCTGCGAAGCGCGTTGGCGATGTTGAGTTCGATCGGTGTACGCGGATTACTCGACGAAGATACAGACCTACGAAACCGACTCGAAACCATGGCCACAAATGCCGATATCCCCGGGGCAAAAAGAGCAGAAATTCTGCAGTTTATGAGTTTGACCCGGCCGGATAATGCGCTGTCATTTTACCAGGGGTTCATACACCCGGAGGAAGATGCAGCGGTGCAATTGGCAGCTCTCGAAGCTTTCAATGCCGCAGATGGTATAGCGATGAGTGATTTCGTGTTGTCCAGTTGGGCTACGTTGACTCCCCAGATCCGGCAAGCTGCAGTCCAGGCTCACCTGGCCTCTGCAGATCAGGTCAATTTGTTTTTGGATGCCATCGAAGACGGTACCGTTCAAAAATCATCCGTGGATTTTTACCGCAGGGTAAGGTATATGACCTATGCGGATGACGCGATAAAACGAAGAGCGCGGGCGATTTTTAGCGAAAAAGATGAAGACGAATTGACCGAGGAATACAAAGCTGCTCTGGAAATCAAAGGTGACGTAGATGGCGGACGGATGGTGTTTGAGAAAAACTGCTCTATTTGCCACCAGATCGACGGGAAAAATGGCAAAGCGATCGGTCCTGATCTGAGTACCGTCTACAGTTGGAGCCCGGAAGGTATCGTTTCCCAGGTTTTGTTTCCCAATGCGTCCATTACGGTGGGGTATGAATTGTGGCAGATCGAACTGATGAATGGGGACAATGTCCAGGGGGTCATAGCGGATGAATCCCCGACGGCAATCACGGTACGCAATGTGGGAATCGAAGACCGGATTATCAGTCGGACTGACATTAAAACATTAAATTCAATGGATTACTCGATGATGCCTGCGGGCTGGGAAGAGATTATCAGCGTGTAGGAAATGGCGGATTTGGTAGCATTTCTAAAA
>CALGAA010000050.1 GCA_937952445.1 uncultured Bacteroidota bacterium
CATTATTTATTCATCCAATAATACAATTTAGGAATAAAAAACAAACTCACCAACGTCCCCGCCAACATGCTGCCAATCAGACTCACAGCCAATGGCCGCTGCAATACCACCCCGAGGCTGTCCCCGAACAAATACGGCGTCACCGCCAGCATCGTCGTCAAAGAGGTCATGATAATGGGGAACAACCGCTTTTGCCCACCCGCATGAATGGCCGTACGCAGTGGTTGCCCAATTCGGTACATCCGATTGATCGTATCGATCTTGATGATGGAATCATTGATGATAATCCCGGTCGTCACCACCATACCAATCATTGCCATGGCATTGAGCGAAATCCCCATCGCCCACAGAGCGATCAACGCCCCGGACAGCGATATCGGGATTTCCATGATGATAATCAGAGGCGTAAGCAGGGACTCAAACTGCGCCGCTACGATGAGATACAATAACAACACAGAAACCAGCAACGCCACCGCCATTTCTTTGATCATCTCCCGATTCTCCGCCTGAGGCGAAAACAATCGAAAATTTTCGGTGGGATGATCGTTCTTTCGTCCGGCCACAGCCACGGGGATGGCAGCCACATCCTCCGGCCCAATCAATTCCCGGATATACGGACCACGCTGATCCGCGTATACGTACTTCATACGCTGGCTGGTCGTGGTGTAAAAAAATTGATCCAGTGGAAAAGCCTGATTTTGGGAGTTGACCACCTGGATATCCGTGAACAACCTTTCGAGGCCATTTTCACCTGACGTCAGCACGATCGGAACATCCCGGTCCATTTGGGAAATTTCCGCCAGTCGAAACTCCTGCAAATACTGCGCGATCACTTCCAGGGCATAGTTTTTATCGATGCCGTACCGCATCATACTGAGGTCATCGGTTTTGAGCAGGACAACCTCGGTTGTGGCCGGGTCACTCCGGATCACGATACCTTCGTTCACCGCCCAGTCCTGCTTGAGCGACCGGTGCGCCTGAATCGCTTCCTCATCGGTGAGGGTATTGTGGTAAAAGGCCACATAATCATCCGGAACTTCGCTGGGGAAAATAATCTCAAACAAATCCCGGTCGGGTGCGAAGGACACCTCCGCAGAAGGATGATTGGTCTCCAACCAAGTACGTATTCGATCCTGGAGGCCTTTCTCCTGTATTGCATCCTCGAACGACACAAATAGATTGGCCGATTCACCATCCAGCTGATAATGATCGTTGAATACAAACTGCTGCGGTCCCAGGTAGGCCTGAAAATCTTCCACCTCCGGATCAATGACGCGATACAGTTGCTGCACGTTTTCCACCATCCGATCGATCGGCAGGGTTTCATTCCACCTAATGTCTACCTGAAAGGACTGGCGGGGCAACGCAGGCATGGTTTCTTTGTGCATTTTAAGGTAGGATAAATACCCCCCGGCGACAACCAAGACCACCGCGATCAGGATCATCAATCCCCGGTCGAACGTAAAGTGAAATCCACCATCGTATGCTCTGCGGATCCAGTTTTGATCGTTGCGCCCCTTGTTGACCCGCACGGGTTTGTGACGGAACAACCTGAAATACGTGACCGGGATAAATACGATGGAGACCAGATAGCTCACACCCAGGCAGATCGATACCGCCACTGCTTGATCGTAAAACAGCGCGCCAGCCAGATCGCTGAGAAAAATCAACGGCAGGAATACGGCGCAGGTGGTCAGCATGGAAGCGAGCAACGGGAGGATCATTTCATTGGTCCCCCGGATACAGGCTTGTTCCGTGGTAGCACCCGATACCGATTCCTGGACGATATTATCCAATACAATGATGCCGTTGTCGATCATCATTCCGATGCCGAGGATGATACCCGACAGCGAGACGATGTTGACGCTGAGACCAGCGAGATACAGGAACAATATACTGATGGCCAGACTAAGTGGCGTCACGATACCGACGATGACCGGTATGCGATAGTCCCTGTAAAAGAAAAAAACGATCAGCGTGGCCAGCAGGCATCCGATCCACAGCGTGGTTTCCATATCGCTGATGCTCAGGTCGAGCAGACGCCCCTGATCACGGTTGAGGTGAAATACGATATCCGGATGGTTGATCCGCAAATCGGAAAGCGTAGCCTCGGTTTCTTCCTGAAATGTACGCATCCGGGCGCTGTAATCCTTGAATAGGGCCAGATTGAAGGCGGGCTGGGATTGATCCAGAAACCGGCCCTGGGGATCGGTTTCGACCAGGGCCACCTCAGCCAGATCCCGGATCCTGAACACCTGATCGCCGATTTTGATCGGAGTATTGCGGAGGTCGTCCAGGGATTGGAGCGGTTTGCCTATGCGGATCCGGTATTCGTATTGGCGTTCGCGGACCAGGATATTGCCCAGGGTCAGGCTGGCCCGTTGGATAGCAGCCTGGACGTCTTGATGCGTGATGCCGAGTGATTGCATCATTGAAGTCCGGGGTCGGAGGCTGATCTGCGAGGACAATTCACCGGTGAGATCGGCCATGGCCACGGAGGGGAGCTGTTCCAGCCGCCGCCGGACGGTCCTGGATGCAAACTCGCTAAGATCCATTTGTGATCCCGTTTGGAGGCTGTCCTGGTAGCGGATGGTAAGATAGACGGCGGGCAGGTCCGAGGCTTTGGTTTTTATGACGATGGGGCGTGCCATCCCTTCGGGCAGAGAATTGATGGCGAGATCGAGCTTTTCGTTGACTTCGATAAAGGCGAGGTCGATGTCTTTTCCATAGGGAAAATGCACCGTGAGTCTACCCTGCTCATCGGATGCTCTGGATTCCAGCCGTTCCACACCGCCCACCTGCTGTATGCTTTGTCGCAGCGGAGCCATCACCGATTGTTCCACCTCCATGGCGGAATGATCCGGGTAATGCGCGATCACCGAGATGGTCGGGATATCGATATCGGGTAACAGGGTGATGCTGATCTTCCGGATGGAAAATACAGCCAGCATGACGATGGCCAGGAAGGTCATCAGAACAGATACCGGTTTATGGATGAGGAATTTGATCATTGAGCTGATTCGCTATTCAGTAAATATATTGAAAATATACGGAATGACAAAGTTTCATTTTGATCAAATCCATAACTTCCCTGGGACCGCACAGCTACAGATCCTATTGCTGGACAGGGAACGGTTAGTGTCACCCTCAACGTAGAATTTGACCTTCCGGTTTTTCTTAAAATTTTTGGGAAGCTGCATTGAGAACTAAAGTTTTAATACCTTCTGGCTTCGCAATCCTCTGCGGCGCACCAGCAGCCCTCCGGCTTACGAATCCGAAGTTATCCCACTAATCACTCCACCTCGATCCGATACCGTTCCAGCAATTGAACATTTGTCTGCTCGGGCAGCAATGGATAATAAAAATATTCGCCCCCGAAGGAAACAGGAGCCAGTTTTTTGTCAATCACCTGGTATTCTTTAAAATCCCGACTATACACGATCGTTGCCTGATAGGACTCCCCGGCAGCATCCAGTGGTGTTTGTTCCTGGCTGTATTGAACAAAGAACTGCCCGCCCCCGACCGGAATTACCCCCTGATATAAAGGATTGCTCAACAGATGTGACCGATTAGACTGGTCAGGGTCAGGAGCCTTTCCCATCTTAAACCCATCGGGCTTCAAGACATGAGTCTGTAAATGACCATCCAGATCGTATACAAAAATTTCGGGTGAATACGGAAACACGATGAATATGGATTCTCCAATCCAGGTAATTCCCGGAAATTGATATGAGCCTACATTCTCATTTTGGGTATAAAATTCCGGATAAGGAATACTCAAGGCACCAATTTCGTCCTGAGCAAAATCATAATATCCAATCATAGGGTTCAAAAAATCCTGATTCGCCTGATTCTGCCGCAGACCGTAATAAGCTTTGCCGTTGTGATAATACAACATGACCTGGTCAAATAACGAATAGGCCATGAGGCCACTCATTTCCTCACTGCCCTTGAAGGCTTCGGTCAAGTCTTTCTGCCAGATTATTTCCGCTGCGCTATTCACGATCATCAGCCGATTGGGAACATGCTGAAGAATAAAAATCGAATCAGGGCTTTGATACCAAATCGATCCGACCATATTCCCTTGAATGGCATGGGGGCCTTGATTATGGAGCTCGATAGAATGTTTGATTTGGAAAGAAGTGAGGTCGTACACGTTGATCGTATTGGTACGTTCATCCAGCCCTGCGAAAACCTGATTTTCATAATCATAAGATGGAAAACGGTAAGGGAATTCGCGACTAGTCTGCGGAGTTCCAATTTCCAAAGTATCCACCCTAAATTCTATTTGAAGGGATTCCTTAGGCATAACCTGCACTGAGTCGGGTTCGGTCTCCGTGCAGGAAGAAAACATGATTTGAATTATTAGGACACAATAAAAGTATTTCATGCTACAGATTGTTTTTGAGAAAAAGAGTCCATTTGAAAGACCATCTTTCAAATGGACTCAAAAGAAAGGATTTCTAATATAACGCCAGTGAACAGGATTCTAAAGGAATGGTACATACATCGCCTTGAAGAGAGGTACAAATTCCTGCTCCATACTTATCCAGTGAACAATAAAATTCACTGCCACTATTGGCTTTTGCGATTAATTCAGAAAATGTCAACTGTGCAGAATTCCCCACTTTGGAATTCAGGCTCACGGTCAC